>PLML01000031.1 GCA_003141525.1 Bacteroidales bacterium | reverse complement strand
ACAAAATTATTTACACTCCCCATAAAATCCTGTGCAATATAGACCTATGAATCACATCTGAGCATAAAAAAATCAAATTTCCCTTTGATGAATTGAACATATAGTTGTGTACCTTTGATAAAAACAATATAATTAATGTTAATCACCTTTCTCGGCTCCATATCATTGGATTTTATTTTGTTATAAACAAATTTATTTGCAATTGCAGAACCCCAAATTATAAATTTTATAAATAAGGAGATAAAATTATGGAAACAGTAAGTCAGGATTTAATTCACGAACATAAGGCTATTCTTGTTGCATTAAATGTGATAGAAAAAATGTGGGGGAATGTCCAAAACAATAACAAACAAACAGATTATAAAGATATTGAGGATATCATTGGATTCCTGAAAGTCTTTGCCGACAAATGTCACCATGGGAAGGAAGAAGACTTTTTATTCCCTGCACTTGAAAAGGTTGGTATTAAAAACGAGGACGGTCCTATCGGAGTAATGCTTGCACAACATAAACAAGGGCGTGAACTCATTAAACAGATGCAAGAAAGTATTGTAAATAAAATAATCAATAGAAACGTATTTGTTGATGCAGCTTCATCTTACGTTAATCTTCTTAGAAATCATATTGAAAAAGAAGACACACTATTATTTCCATTGATTGATACCAAATTGTCAGCATCAAAACAAAAAGAGCTATTAAACAATTTTGAAAACCTTGAAAAAAATGTAATTGGAGAAGGTAAGCATGAAGAACTCCATGCTTTACTTAAAAAATTCAAGAAAAAGTATTTAAAATAATCCCATTAAATTAACTACTCCCCATTTTTTGACCAGATGTTATCAAATAAAAATTTTTCTTCTTGATGATTTTTCTCTTGCATATACTACTTCAAACTGGTAAGATATGCTGTCAAGACTTCTGAAGGCATTTGTCTTTATGTTTTTATAATTCACTGAATAAAAGTTATAAGATTTAAACCAAACCAGTGATCTTAGATTCAGGTAGTATAATATTTAGATTATCTTTTTAAAGAGTCAATAAAATTAATAAGATTATGTTCTTTGGAATAAAAAACTAACAGATGATCAGTTAGGATACTTATTGTCGAAGTATCACCAACTGTAACCTGATAAACACCATTGACTAATTGGGAAAATATTAGCGTAGAATCGTCTGGAAGTAGCTGATATCCTTCGATGATGTTTTCTATCTTATCATAAACATAATTTGATAGAATTACTTTCCCGTCTGAAGTGAAACTCTCTGATATAAAAGGTATTAATTTGTAATTGCTGCCATTGGGTAAAAAAATCCTTGATGATATAGGATTCCATTTATTTTGCAAAAGTGTTAATGCATAAGACTTATTTGTTACCTCTTCTTTTTTACAACTTGAAAGTAACATAAGTAAAATGGTGAATAAAAAGATAATTTGAATTTTTGAAGAAAGAGAGTTTTTACAGATCATGAGTTAAATTATAAATATATGTTTTTTCTTTTTGGTTTTTCAATCCTAAATACCCCTTCAAATTGGTTGTAGGTTTTGTCAGGACTCCTGAAAGAACTTTATTTTTTAATTTCATAATTCATTGTTTTAAAGTTATTAAATTTAAACCTGAAATTATGAAGCAAAAGGACAAGAATTAAAAATGAGAACAAAAATGCAGTATAAAAATGTAATATTATTCGCAGTAACCTTTTTTTACATTGGGTTAACTGAACTTAAAGCACAGACGGTAAAAGATATTGACGGTAATGTATACAAAACTGTAACCATTGGCACACAGGTTTGGATGGCGGAGAATTTAAAAACTACCAAATATAATGATGGCATAAGCATACCATTAGTTACAGATAGTACTGCATGGAAAGCCTTAAAAACACCTGCCTATAGTTGGTATAAAGATGTCTTTGCAGCAAAATGTATCATGACCCATCATTAAGGAGACTCACAGAATCATTAAGATTTGAAAATAATTTCTTATAACTCTGATTATGTTGATATTTTACTAACCATGGGATAAATAGAAGAATCAATATAAAGAATATCAATAATGGTAATGGTAGTATATTATTACTCCAAGATAAATTCTTAACTCCACCAATATCTTTAATATAACAATAGGTTATTCCGGTTGCCCACAAGTAGAAAAAGATAAGATAAGTTAAAAAATCGATTGTTTTTATCTTATTCAATTTCTTACGGAAAAATAGCAGGGATTCTTTAATTGACATATTATCTGCTGTTTTTGTTAATATAAATAACCTATTAATTTCCGAGGTTGTTTTAAATAAAAGAAATAACCCAGCCAAAGTCAGAGGGATTATTGAATTTACTGATAAACTTAGCCTTAGATATCCTAAAGCATATATCATCAAGCCAATAAAAGTAAATAAGACCAATAAACAAATAAGAATTTTCAATTTCACATCTGATAAGACTTTAGAAATAGCTTTACTATGATTCATACGTATAGTTTTTTCGATATCTACTTTATTGTAAATATTTTCATCATTTTTAGTATGAGCTTCATACCATATAGATTTTAAATCATTTTTGTCCATTTTCCAATATTTTAATAAGTTGATTCTTTATCCTGTTGATTTTAACACCCGTATTACTTTCTGAAATGCCAATTATTTCTGCAATTTCCTTATAATTATAATCTTCTAAATACAAAATGATTATAGCTTTTTCCGCATCGGATAAATGATTGATTGCCAGATAAAGTTTATCTTTCCTATCAGATTCGATGTTTTGCTCATGTTCTGGTATGTTATATTCAATTTTAGATAATTCAGAGTGAATTGGTTGTAAATTTTGTTTGCGAATAATATCTATCGATGTATTTAACGCAACCCTATATAACCATGTTGAAAAGGCTGATTGATTTTTAAAACTTGGATATGATTTCCAAAGCCTTATCAGTATTTCTTGATAAAAGTCATCTTTGAATGGATTTCTATAAAAATAGATATTACAAATCTTCTGTAATATTCCTTGATGTTTAATTATTAATTCAATAAACTCTTTTTCCACTTTCGAATAGAATGAAATTTTGATAAGTTAGTCGTATATTTCAGTTCGATTATTACAAAATATGAAAAAATTAAAGCATTATAATTAAGCAATTAAGAAGAATTTCAATGAAACGCATAATAATTTCAGTTCTTATCATTATCCCATTATCTGTTTGGGGACAAAAAATCACTTTTAGTTCAGATATTCAGTATACTCATGATTCTTCAATTGTTCAGGTAAGAGAATTGTGGAAAGCATATGTAACTAATTGTCAAAAGGGATTTGATAAATCGTCTTTTGATTATTGGAACAAGTATGAAACAGAACAAGGGTTTACAGATATTGTCAAAGCTGCAATTACTTTACCCTCATACCTTAATGGCGAATTAGCGGTTTTTAATATTAAGAAAACTGATAATGATTATTATAGAATTCGAAATATATGGTCTATGGGCGATACTAATAGCAAATCATATCTTGCCATTTTTAATGTATTTGCTAAGAAAACCAACTCTGTTTATAAATTGTACAATAACTTTTACGTTGTAAAACAAAAACTTCAACATTATCAAGCTGACAATTTTGACTACTATTACCCAAGCACTTATTCCCTTAATAGCCAAAAAGCAAACCAGATGGCTGAACTTTATTCCAAAATATCTTTACTATATGGGAATACTGATAAACGAAAAGTAATTTATATCATAGGTAATAGTTTAGATGAAGCAAATAATATAATTGGATTTGATTATACAATAATGAGTAGTTCATTCCCTGATGCAGCTTATATAATAAAGGGACAAAACATAATCCTTGCAACCCGTGAGGATAAAATGCATGAAATAATTCATTCGATATTTATGCCTATGTTTCCTGAAAGCAATTCGCTGTTTCAAGAAGGTATTGCTACTTATTATGGAGGAAGTGCTGGACAGAATTATTCCTTACTTGTAGATCAGCTAAGGAAAATGATTATCAATAATCCAGACATCGACTTATCAAAGTTTGATGATCTTGACAAGGTTTTAGATAATGGTACAAATTACTTCTATACCATTGGTGCTATCTTTATCGATTATGCTTTAAAGAATGGAGGCACTAAAAAAGTAAAAGCATTATTCCAGTATCCAATTGCCAATCCAAATCCTTCTGATAATGCAATATCTGCAATTAAGAAAGAATTAGGTATTGAAAAGAATCAGATTGATTCATTTCTTAAAAAATACATCCAAAATTTCAAAGGCACTTAATATTATTGGGACAACTGGCTACTCTCTGCAAGATATTGAAAGAGGGACAGGTTCAAAATAAGGTATAGCACCTATTTACATAATGGCAAAATTAAATTCCTAAAATCAACACCAATGAAAATTATTAAATCAAGCGTAAACAAAAGATCATTAATCAGATGGAAAATCTACTTTGATAGATCAAGAATGTATATCGGTTATATTCAATTCTTTCTGATTGGAATTGTATTTCTTCGATCTTTTAAGGGTAATCCTTGGGGAGACCTGATATTTAAATATGCAATAATTTCTATTCCTATCGCACTAATACTCTTTGTTTTTCTTTCACTTTTACTTGGCTATTTGGATACAAAATTGGGATTCAGGGAGGAAGAACTTAGAAATCTTTCCAAATCTAATCCTATCATGATGGAGATGTTAGACGAACTTAAAGAGATAAGAGAGAAACTTAATACACTGGACGAGAAAACAAATGAAAACGCCCTATAAAACAGGTTGTTGGTAGGTTTTCATCGCAAGACATAGACAAATCCACGGTAACTCACCCTGCGCATAACCAAGTACCGTTAGTTGTAATGTTAAGAAAAAACTCATGAATCAATATATGATTGAAACAAAAAGATTAATAATAAAGCCTTTAACATGTTATGAATTAAAGAAACATATTGATTCGCCAACTGATTTAGCAAAGGACTTGGGTTTGATACCTTCGCAAACATTAATTGATAAAGAGACTAAAGACGCAATAATAAATGATCTTTTACCAAACTTAGAAGATTCCAATAAAGATTCTTTTTTTTATACAATGTGTATTGTGATAGAGAAAAGCAAAAAGGCAATTGTTGGTGGGATTTGTTTTCATGGAGAACCAAATGAAATGGGAGAAGTTGAAATTGGATACAGCACAGACAATGAACATAGAAATAAAGGTATAATGACAGAGACGATTGCTGGATTAGTTCAGTGGATTAAAAATAATAAAAAAGAAGTGAAAGTAATTAGAGCTGAAACTGATAGTGAAAATATTTCATCCATAAGAGTATTAGAGAAGAATGATTTCAAGGTATTCCAATATAATGATAACTCATTAATTTTGAAATTAGAATTAGAATGAAAATATTTCAACTTAACGACTCCCCATTCTTTGACTACTGGTTTTCAAATATAAGTTTTTCTTTAAGAGATTTAAAGTCATCTAATTTAATCCAGTGCAAGACTACGAGTGAAACTACAAACCCCAACGGACAGATTATATGAACAGACCTAAAGCAATATTTTGTTGGAGTGGAGGAAAAGATTCTTCTTATTGCTTACATAAAGTTTTAACAGAAAAATTGTTTGATGTAGAATATTTACTCACTACGCTGAATGATAAGTTTAAAAGGATTTCAATGCACGGAGTCAGAGAAGAACTATTGGACAAACAAGCCGAATCAATTGGTATTACATTATTGAAAGTAAGAGTAACTGATGGTACAAACAATGAGTATGAAAAACAAATGGAAATAGCATTGTTGAAAGCCAAATCAGAAGGTATTAATAATGTAATTTTTGGCGACATTTTCTTGGAAGATTTAAGAGCGTATCGTGAAAATAATTTAGCCAAGTTGGGAATGAAAGGAGTTTTTCCATTATGGAAAATGGACACAAAAATTCTTATAAATGATTTTATCAACAGAAAATTTAAAGCTGTTATTTGTTGCACAAATGACGGTTACCTTGGAGAAGAATGGTTAGGACGGGAGATAGACAAATCATTTATTGATCAATTACCTGTTAACGTTGACCCGTGCGGTGAAAACGGAGAATATCACACATTTTGTTATGATGCACCATTTTTCAAAAAGAAAATTGATTTTACAATTGGTGAAAAAGTTTACAAACCACTTGAAATAAAAACAGAAGATGTTTGCACACCTCCAACAAACATAACGACAAAAGGATTTTGGTTTTGCGATTTATTACCAATTATTTGAACGAATGAATATAGATGAACAAAGAAGTCCAGCACATGACAACACCTTTGTAATAGCGTGGCGTTTTAAGGAGTTTAAAGCGCACTTCTGATAATCCTAATGCAAAGTTCATATAAATGTAGATATGAGTTCATGCCTCACCAGAACATATGCCCTATACTAAAGTGATTCTATTGATAATAAAATATTTTTGGTAGTTTAATTTTGTTGGCATAAATTTGATAGGTTGTATTGAACGTGCGAAATAATTTTATCTAAGATTTATAGAAGGCGACACCAGCACTTTTTTTATCAGATAGCATCAGACATTGAAATTCACGGGTGTCGCCTTTTTTAAGAAATGGTTGGACGACCGATCCAGCGGCAGTCCTTCAAGACCCTTAGCACGAGGGTTAAATGCAGCGAGATTTCAGCTAGGACTGCCTTTTCTATTCAATGAATTGCTATTGACTTTAAATGATTTACTTCGTAAATTGCATAAATGAAATAGCAAAATCTTATTAATCACACTATTGGAAAAAACGGACAAATTGAC
>PLML01000045.1 GCA_003141525.1 Bacteroidales bacterium | reverse complement strand
ATTCTGCATGGAAGGCAGAGGATGGTACTCTGGGATTGGTATTCACCAACATGGATAACTCAGCCCATACAATTAGCTACATTGTGGATATTAAACAATACAAACTACCCCAAACCAAAAAGTATAGTGTAAAAATAATCGATGGAGTTGGTGCAGGGAAAGTAAAGAGTTATAATTCAGGCTCTATTGTCAGAACTGAGAAAATGCCAGCCAGAAGTGTACTCGTTCTTGAGATTAAAGCAGATGAGTCCGCTGTAATAAGTCAAAATTGATGATTTTTCAGATAAAGTTCAAAAAAAGAATTTAGTTATATGTATCCATGAGAAAAATCACAATTTGTTTTATTGCTATTGTCTGGTTCTTTTCAATTCCGGATTGTAATGCCCAATTAATTATTGAAAATAAAATAGTCTCTGATAATATTTCTTATGATCAGAAAGAGGGACAAGTTTATTTCGGAAATCTTCCTGTTTTAAGCCTTTCAGCATCTGATTTTGTAATTGAGGAGTATGGTGACGGAATAAAAAAACTGTACAATTGGAATAATCTCAGACAAGATAACCTCTCAGCTCGGATAACGATTTCTGAGGCTGGCAGGAACATCATCCATTTGGAATGTGATTTACACGCAGACTCTTTAACCAGACTTAGTGATCTGTTTTTTCAGTTAAACTTTCTGCCGCGGGATACTGCCGAATGGTCAAAATGCGTAAAGGATTTCCATTGGATACCTAATATTAAATCCAAACCGTCACAAATCGCATCTGACCATGTTTTCAGATCACCAGCTGTTATTATGATGTCAGATATTGTTGGCGTCGCTTTAATTCCTGACATAGACCTGATTAATAAAAACAGGCCGGCACCATATTATCTTGATATGCGATTTTCTGAAACAGAAGCTCCAACGATTATCTACGGCATTGCCCCTGCCAAAGTAGAACCCCATACGTATTATTCTAAAAGTGGTGAACCTTTTGTTATAAAAAATGGTATACTAAAACTTGGCTTTTATATAATTATCGACAAGACAAGTTCAAGAAATGAATTATTGCGAGAAACCAATGCTTTGTTATGGGGAAAATTTGGCAAAAACTATTTTTTTCACCAGGAGCCTCAAACAGTTCCATTTAAACAATATGCTGAATATGGGTATGATATGGCACTAAAAGAATTATGGGTTAACGCAAATTATCCCAATTCCGGCGGCATTACCCTGTCAACATATTTTGATAAAGAAAGCAAAAAATGGGGAGGACGCGACTATCCGGACGATTTATGGTTTCAAAGTTGGTTTAATAATATGCGAACTTCCTATGGTCTTTATCAATGGGGAGAAAAAATGGCAAAACCTGAGTGGAAACAAAGAGCTTTGGAAGTAAAAAACTTAATTCTTAACGCCCCTGTTAAAAATGGATTTTTTAGTACTATATACAACTCCCGAGCAAATTCATGGGTGGCGTCTGGTCAGGGCGGAGGTGAAAATGTCTATCATTTGCCTGACAACTCCTGGACTGCTTACTGGTTAATGAGGTTTAATCAGGAGTGCAAACCTGATAAAAAAATCAATGACTTTATTCTCAATTATGCCCTGGCTCTGCTTTCATGCCAACAACCAGATGGTAGTTTCCCCACGCGTGTATTTATAAATAATTTAAGACCTGATTCTGTTTTAAACGGTTCTGCATCTGAAGGTCTTTCGATTTGGTTTCTTGCTGAAATGCGTTTAAGAGGTCTGATCCCGGAAAAATATGAGAAATCGGTTGATAATTCTATAAGAGCCGGGTTGGATCATCTTCGAAGAGAAATATTACCCAGGCAAAAATTTGAAGATTTTGAATTATACTTCTCTTGTTCCAGTAAGCCATTGGATTTTTATGATTCTGTTTCTGAAATGTATGGACAAAATACGCTTAGCATGCAATGGTGTGCAGAAGCATTCCGCACAGGTTACCAATTGTTTAAGCGTGAAAAGGATTATAAAGACGCTTTGTATTGCGTCGATCTATTATGCTTATACCAACAGGTCTGGAATCCTGATTACCTGAGTTTTTATGCCTTTGGTGGCTTTGGTGTAATGAACACTGATGCAGAATGGAATGATGCCCGTCAGGCACAATTTGCTGAGACCTTGGCTAATTTTTATGATCTTACGGGAAACAGTGAATACATGGAAAGGGCTGTCGCTGCAGCAAAAGCCTCATTTACATTAATGGTTATTGATGAGAATAAAGATGTGGCTCCTTATAATTATAAAGGAACAGAAAGACAATTTGAAATACATGGGGGAATGGCTGAAAATTATGGCCACTGTGGCACAGATTGCCGTTCCGGTCAGTCCGGATTTCACTGGGGAACGGGAAGTGCATTATGTACCAGTATAAATTTATTAAACAGATATGGCGACCTCTATATTGATCCCAAACTTAAGCATGTCTTTGGAATAAATGGGATTGTAGTCAATACTGCTGACTTTGTCAACAATAGGATCATTTTATCCATTGACAGGATTACACATGATCAATTTTCTGGTAAAGTATTGCAAATAAATAATGCCGAAAATGTTCAGTTGGAAATCAATAATAGTATTATCCCAATTGATAAACTAGGATTTTTCGTACTAAAACCATGATAAATAATGAAGTTAACTTAAATTGGAAAGGTTTTGTGCTCCCAATGATCATTATTGCTTCCATGTTTTCCATATTGGGATTTGCTGTTGGGATTAATGCATTTTTCGTGCCCTTTGTGAAAGCAGCATTTAATATCAATACAGCAATGTCCTACCTTGTAACAACCGCTACCTTTTCTGCATTTGTAATTTTTGGAATACCATCAGGTAAGATTTTGAAGATAGCTGGTTATAAAAGGTCAATAGTTATTGCATTCCTTTTGATGGCATTAGGTATGCTATTTATTGTACCTGCTGCCAAATGGATAAGTTTCCCTGTCTTTTTATTCGCATTATTTGTAAATGGTATGGGGCAAACTTTATTGAATGCTGCTGTTAATCCTTATATTACAATTTTAGGTCCCGAAAAAAGTGCAGCACAACGGATAAGTATCATGGGGATTTGCAACAAGCTTTCGTTTGGATTTGCCCCTGTGGTACTGGCTGTTTTTATGAACACTACAAATGTTCAACTGAATGATGCAGTTGCCCCGTTTTATATAATATCCTGTATACTGGTTTTACTAGGAGTGCTTTCCTATTTTGCCCCACTTCCCGAGGTGAAAGCTGCTGGTGAAGATGAAAATGAAAAAGATACGACTTCGGTATATGCAAGTTCCAAAATTAGTATTTTTCAATTCCCCCATTTGCTTTTAGGCGCGCTGGGTATATTTTTATATGTCGGGGTAGAAAATGCTATACTCACTTCAATCAATGATTTTGCCATAGAAATTGGTTTGCCTTCACCGGAAAAATTTGCAGGATTTACCTCTGCTGCATATGTGATAGGATATCTTTTAGGAATATTCTTAATACCAAAAGTAATATCACAAATCAAAGCCATGATTATTTGTGCTTCGATAGGTATCGGGTCATCGTTGTTGATTGTTTTTTTGCCTGGAACGATATCCATTTATTTTGTAGCATTTCTGGGTTTTGCTAACTCCTTGATTTGGCCTGCGATCTGGCCGTTAGCACTGGCCGATTTGGGAAAATTTACAAAGTCAGGGTCTTCCTTCCTGGTTATGGGTATAGCCGGAGGTGGGCTGGTACCACCCGTACTGGGTTTGTTAAAAGACTATTATTCATCGTATCAGCAGGCATATTGGATACTGTTGCCTTTTTACCTGTATTTTCTGTTCTACGCTATAAGCGGGTATAAAATACGTAATAAGTAAATGTTTGAATGATTGATCTAATTGTAGCATTAACTAAATTTAACGAACAAAATCATCTTAGGAAAAATGGGACAAATGACAAGGCGTGAAAGGTTAATGGCAACTCTCAATGGGGAGGTTGTTGACCGTCCGGCAGTAAACTTTTACGAAATAGGAGGTTTTTTAGTAAACCCCAACGACCCCGACGAGTATAATATTTATAACTCCCATTCGTGGCAACCATTGCTGAATCTCGCAGAAAATCACACTGACATAATCAGGATGGTAAGCCCTGTGAGAGCCCAATCGCACTTATCATGGAATGGAAGTTCAAATGTAGAAATAAGGAAGCAATTTGTTGAGGAGAAAGTATGGGAAGAAAACAATAGTCGTTTTACTCGCCTAACATATAAGCTGGGTACAAAAAAACTAACCTGTCTTTCCCGTCGAGATAGGGACATTGATACTGTATGGACAACAGAACCTTTATTAAAAAATATTGATGATGTGAATTTGTT
The DNA here is from genome assembly GCA_003141525.1 of Bacteroidales bacterium. Classification (GTDB taxonomy): domain Bacteria; phylum Bacteroidota; class Bacteroidia; order Bacteroidales; family VadinHA17; genus LD21. The sequence continues at coordinate 9,618 of PLML01000045.1, read as the reverse complement.
TCTTAAACTCCCGGACGAAATATTTGAGGAGAATATAAATACTGGTCATATGGAAGAGCAGGAAAACGGGTTAGGAGACAATGGCATAGTCATGGTAGATACTGAAGATCCAGTGTGCGCTGTAGCTTCACTTTTTAATCTTGAAACTTTCACAATCTTTGCATTAACTGAACAAGAGCTATGTCATAAACTATTGGAAAAACATGCCCTCTATATTCATAAACGTACTGAAAAAGTAGCAAGAGAATTTCCAGGCAGGTTATGGCGTATTTATGGTCCTGAATTTATTACAGAACCGTTTCTTCCTCCCACTCTTTTTAATGATTATGTGGTAAAATACACAAACCCAATGGTGAAACAGATTAAAAAATCTGGTGGTTTTGTACGGATCCATTCTCATGGTTGTATCAAGAATGTACTCGATTATATTTTAAACATGGAAGCCGATGCAATTGACCCTATTGAACCGCCACCTCATGGCGACGTAGAGCTAAAATATGTAAGAAGAAAATATGGTAAGCACTTAGTCCTGTTTGGAAATATAGAAATTGCTGATATTGAAAATATGCCATGTGATATGTTCAGAAGAGTTGTAAAACAAACTATTGCTGATGGAACATCAGGTGAAGGCAGAGGATTTGTACTAATGCCATCTGCATCCCCATACGGTCGAAATATTTCAGAACGTACACTTCGGAATTATCGAATAATGGTTGAAGAAGTTGAGAGAATATAAGTATACACAATGCCTATGATGAATTTTTCTTATTTTTAGACCCAGTTTTGAAATGGGATTAAAACAAATTGGGATTTATCTTGAAGATTTTAAAGACTATTTTTGGTAAATGCATTATGAACTAATTACTCTTTTTAATATGAAAACAGTCAGCATCCGTATTAATCAAAAAATCTTTTTGATAGTTTTATTAACTATCTCATTATCATCCTGTATTCCAAAGAATGTTTTTGTAGATGATGCAATTGAAAATATGCGGGATAGCGTACTTGATAAGTATAGCTTTTCCATCTCACAATATGAGCCAGACAGATTAGGTTTGCTGGCGGGTAATAATGAGATGGGTGGAATGGTATTACTATCAGGCTTGGGGCTTGACTCAATCTGGTGTTCAGACCTATGGTTGAACGATGCAGTGCGAATCCCGATGGAAGGGGTAAAGTTTATATTAGATGATGTTTCCTTCGATTCGGCTCATATTTCCGGATATTCACAAAAACAATCCTTAAAAGACGGAATTGTAGAAAGCCATGTTCAATTTAACAACGGCACGGGCTATGAGTCAAAAGTTCTGTTTTCAACCGGAAACAGAAGATTACTGGTTATTAAAATAAAGAATATAAGTGATAAGGAAAATGCCATGAAAGGAAGAATACGTGTTCCTGAATCTGGTTTCAGATATCTGAGTGGCTGGCCTGATTTTAAGATTGGCTATACCAAAGCCAACAGATTTAAGATAAATAAGGTAAACGATCATAAAATAGCAGGAGTTGCAACTGATAACCTGTTTTCACCTGCTGCATGGTATTTAAGAAGCGATGCTCAACTAGGGCAAACAGCAAAGACAAATCAATTTGAATTTGAGGTCCCCGGCGGCGAAGAGAGAGTTTTCTATTTTTCTTTTGTAACAAAATGGGGAAACGATAATTATGAACAGCTAGCAAATCAAATAATCGAAAATACAGGGAATTATTACACTGTTGAAGAACAGCATAAAAGTAAATGGAAAAAAGACTGGGAAACAAACCCTCTTTTGTTGATACCTGACCCTGAACATGAAAAGCTGTTTTATCGATCAGTATTCTGGTTGCTTTGCACTTCGGGTAGTGAGCAGTTCTTGCCCGGTGAAGCACAATTCGGGAATGCCTGCTGGCACATGAAACCGTTTACATACGGCGGCGCCGGATGGAGCACTCTGGCGCTTACAAGCCTTGGACATTTTGATAAAGCAGAAAAGATGCTTAAAAACCACTATAAACCAATGGCACTGAAAAGTAATTCTACCCTTTATATTTCAGATTCGTTGAAAAGAAAGGAGGCGTTTAGTTTTGCCCATGAAGTGAACATTGATGGCACAACAAACAATGCTTGCGATGACCAGCGACATATAAATGGTTTCGCACTTGCCATGTTTCATAAGTATTACCTGTTGAACCCCGATACTGCGTTTCTTAATAACTATCTCTATCCTGTAGCCAAAGGTGTTGCCGAATTCTGGAGTGGTATTGCCATTTGGAACGATTCGTTAAATGCATATATATTTCCGAAACTACGTTCGTTGTCCGAAGACCTTTTCGAAAAATCGCTCCTCGATATAGTGTTATCAGCAAAATGGTCACTTGAAACTGCCATACATTATGCTGATCTGACTGCTAAAGACAAAGATATGAAAGTAAAATGGAACGGAATCCTTCAAAAATTATATATCCCGGAAGATGAATCACACTACCTGGAGTACCTCGGTGATAAAGAAGATAGAAAATACGGGAGTTACCAGGGGGTCAGATCGCCTGTTTATCTTGGATACCCAACTTCTGAATTAATAAAAACTCTTGATACTTCAAAAGCTATAAATACACTTGAACATGCATGGAATAGAAATAATCGTGGTAAAGGTATGATTGGTTTCATAGCCAGTTGGTATGCTTTATCAAGCGCTTGTTATGGGCTGGGAGACCTGTCTTTGGAAATGGCTTCCCACAACTTCGACTGTTATGACAAGACGGGTACAGCTATATGTGAAAGTCCTGATAACTTAGACCGGTATTATTTTTTAACAAATACATCTTCATACTTGTTAACCCAGTTGAACATGATGGTTCAAAGTTCTGAAAATGAAATAATTACTTTTCCGGCGATACCATCTTCATGGAAGAATGTTACTTTTTATAATATTCCTGCATCAAACGGGATTAAGGTAAGTGGTAAAATGAAAGATGGATTGGTACAATTCATTCAATTTAAGAAGGATAATCGGATTGTTTTTGAAACCAAAAAACATGGTAAAGTGATAATAGAAAACAATAAGCTTCGGCAAAAATAATAATTCATGTATTAGGGTATCAAGCTAAGCAACAAGTTCGTAATTAAATTGACAGTCTCAGGATTGCCCATTACTCTATCAAAAATCAAAAATATTTCAAAGAAATTATATATTATTGCACTATGGCCGCCTGAAAATTTAATTAACTATTAGAACATAATTTATGAATAATAATCTATTGTATTTATATTTAATATGCTTGATTACAGCTATGGGTGGTTTGATGTTTGGTTTAGATATTGCAATTATTTCAGGGACAGTCCCGTTTATTCAGAGCTACTTTGGGTGGAACGAACTGCAATTAGGTTGGGGAGTCAGCTCTTTGTTGGTTGGAGTTATTATCGGGGCTTTTGGATCCGGTGTTCTTACTGATAAATATGGGCGCAAAAGTATCCTATTAATAGTTGCACTTTTTTTGCAGCATCATGTGCAATCACAGCTGGTGGTGCAAAAACCTTTCTGTTCTTAGCACTTATCTCATTTTTGCAATGGCTATTAACTTATTTATTTGTTCCTGAAACCAAAGGAAGATCGTTGGATGAAATAGAGCTGCTTTGGAATCAATAGCTTTCAATTTAAGATGACTTATGAATAATATAAACAAATGAATAAAGTTCTTTTAAAATGCACAATTGCTTCAGCATTGGGTGGACTACTGTTTGGTTACGATACTGTAATNNAGTTCAGCTTTGGTGGGATGCATTTTAGGTACTATTTTAATAGGTAAACCAGGCGATATTTTCGGAGCACAACGGTTGCTTCAACTACTGGCAAGCTTGTTTTTAACCTCTTCAGTAGGCTGCGGATTAGCACCGACAATAAATGTATTTATATTTTTCAGGTTTATTGGTGGTCTTGCAATTGGAGGTGCATCAGTGCTTTGCCCGGTTTATATTTCTGAAATATCTCCACCGAAGCATCGTGGAGTATTGGCTTCAACATTTCAGCTGGCTATAGTTCTTGGTATACTGATGTCATTAATTTCCAATTATCTCCTATTGAATATTGGTGACCAGAATTGGCGATGGATGCTTTTCAGCGGGTCTATTCCTGCAGTAGCATTTTTTCTGATGCTTTTCTTTATAAGAAAGAGTCCCCGCTGGCTGGTAAAGAAAGGGAGGATAGAGGAAGCAAAGAAAAATCTTGAGGATTTATCATCACATGAGATTGATACAGAACAAACGCTTTTAGATATACAGGAATCTATCAAACTGGAAGATTTGAGCAAGAGAATTAACCTGTTCAAAAAACCTTACCGGAAAATTATATATATCGGAATATTTGTTGGTATTTTTAGCCAACTTACAGGTATTGGGGTTGTGTTTTACTATTCAGCCCAAATATTCCGTATTGCAGGCTTCTCAAGCGACAATTCGATGCTTCAGAGTGTAATACTGGGTGTTACTAATCTGATATTCACTCTAATTGCCATGTCAGTAATTGACAGGATTGGCCGTAAAAAGTTATTGCTTGTCGGACAGGTAGGGATGGTAATAGTACTTGGTCTGTTTGGATACGGATTGCTTACCGGAAATATAACAGGGTACTGGTTAGTGGTGTTACTGGTTGCTTATATTGCATTTTTTGCTTCCTCAATGGGAGTTGTGATATGGGTATTACTGTCTGAGATGTTCCCAAATATCATAAGAGCCAGAGGAGCATCTATTGGCTCTTTTGCCAACTGGGGTGTAAGTGCTTCTCTTAATTTTCTTTTTCCTGTAGCAGTAGGATTCTTCGGAACAACACAGTCTGCTCAGCAGATGGGAATGAGCTATGCATTTATCTTCCTGTCAATAGTATCACTTATTGGTTTCTTCTATTTAAAGAAGCATATTATCGAAACAAGAGGGAAGACACTGGAACAGATAGAAAAAGAGGTTCTTTGTTAAACTATTTAAAAATAAACTAATGAACGGATATGAAAGAGTAACTGCTGCGCTGAAAGATGAAAAACCTGATAAAATTCCGGTAATGTTACACAACTTTCTAATGGCTGCCAGAGAATTTGGGGTTACTATGGAACAATACCGTAACAGCCCTAAGGTAATAAAAGAGACATTTATTGCTGCTGTAGATAAGTATCAGTATGATGGCATACTGATTGATATTGATACAGTTACTCTTGCAGGAGCAGTCGGAGTTAAGGTTGATTTTCCGGTTGATGATGCTGCAAGAAGTCACGATGGAAATATCTTAAATTTGGAGGATGTTGTCCTTCTAAAGCCTGCCAGGGTAGAAAATTATAAATATATACAGGTATGGCTTGAGGCAGTTAGGTTACTTAAAGATTATTATAAAGATGAGATTTATATCCGGGGTAATTGTGACCAGGCTACATTCTCCCTGGCAAGTATGATGCGTGGTGCACAGACATGGATGATCGACTTAATGATGGGTGATGAAGAGTATGTCAATTTATTACTTGAATATTGTACTGATGCGAGTATTCAATTTATAAATTTGATGTCACAGACTGGATGTGATATGGTTTCAAATGGAGATAGTCCTGCCGGCCCCGAAATGATCTCGGCAGAAATGTATCTGAAATATGCTATGCCATATGAAAAAAGAATCGTAGATACAGCTCATAAGGCAGGAAAAGCTTATGCTCTGCATATTTGCGGAAATACTGATGTAATACTTGAGTATATTCTGATGACCGGTGCAGATGCATTTGAACTGGATTACAAAACTGACATTGCTAAAATTTACAACTACTTTCATAATACTGCTACGTTCATTGGAAACATTGATCCAAGTGGTGTTTTAGCCTTGGGTACAATAGATCATGTGCAGAAAAAAACTTTGGAATTGCTGACTTTATACAAAAATTCAAATCGTTTTATTCTAAATGCTGGCTGTGCTATTCCTCCTGATACACCTTCAGAAAATCTAAAAATGATGATAGATACTGCAAGGAATTTTAGATGAAAATAAAATAATCAATCTTTAGACTAATTTTAATACATGTTAGTATAAACGTTTATAAAAGAATCACTATGAAAATTCAATGTTACATTTTGGTTATCAGCTCTCTCTTGTATGCATGCAACAGGACACAGACTGCCAAGGAGAATAAGAATAATCAGAATGAACATTCACTGAAAAGCGAAATGAAAGTTCTTCGGGATATTTCGTCTTTACCGCAATATTTGGATAATACTTTATGTGCTCAGGTATCTTCCTGGGATACTACCGGAGGAAATGATGATGGTTTCAGTGGAACATTCTCATTTCTCAGAAAAAATGCCGACGGTACACTTGTAATCTTTGATACGCAGGGGAGCGGTGTGATAAACAGAATATGGACACCCACACCAAATAGTGATACACTCGATTTTTACATTGACAATAATGATCATCCTGCATTCTCGGTTCAATTCATGGATCTTTTTTCAGGAAAGAGGTTTCCGTTTGTTGCTCCTCTATGTGGTAATCAACTTGGCGGATATTATTGTTATATTCCTATTCCCTTTGAAAAAAGTTGTAAAATAGTAAGCCGGGGGAAAAACATACAATTTCACCAGATCCAGTACAGGATGTACGCAAATGGCGCAAAAGTCAAAAGCTTTAATCCAGATCTAAACGCTGAAGAAAGAGAAGAGCTTGAAAAAATTGCTTTACTCTGGAACAAAAAGAGCAGAAACATTAAGGATTTTTATCCGGGATTGGTTCAGGAGGTATCAGAACAACTTGACATTGAGCCCGGTAAAACAGTAACAGCTTTTGAACTGAACCACGGCGGCCGAATTCTGGGAATTGAACTCGATCCGGTAAATGCATTTGAAGGCCTGCATAAAAACATAGACCTTAAAATTACCTGGGATAAAGAAAATAATCCGGCAGTTTTTTGCCCGGTTGCAGATTTTTTCGGATATGCCTTTGGAAAGGCATCCATGCAAAGTTTACTTTTAGGAAGCAGGGATTCGCGTAACTACTGCTACTTTCCAATGCCATTTGATAGTAAAGCCAAAATAGAACTGGTTTACAGACTGGATGAGTCCTCCTCCCTGAATCCGGTAAAGGTTTCTGTACGTGTATTGTATTCATCAGAGAAAAGAGACCCTGAGAATGAAGGTAAGTTCTATACGCATTGGAATAAGAATAATCCTCAACCAGGGTTGCCACATATTTTTCTGAATGTTAACGGGAAAGGACACTATGTAGGTACAATTTTGCAGGCTCAGGGAAAAAAGCCTGGAATGACCTACTTTTTTGAAGGTGATGACTCTGCTTCAATCGACGGAGTGTTTCGGATACATGGCACCGGATCTGAAGATTATTTTAATGGAGGCTGGTACGCTTTAATGGACCGTTGGGACGGCAATATGAGCTTACCCTTACACGGGGCGCTGGATTATTCGCTTCCGTTTTGCAGAACCGGAGGCTACCGTCTATATATTTCAGATAAGCTTTCATTTGAAAACCATTTCTTCCTTAGTATAGAACATGGCCCGGTCGGAAATAAAGTTCCGGTAGATTATACTTCACTGGCACTATATTATTGCGATACTCCTGTTGAGGAATACACAAAACCAACACATGAGCTGACAACAATTTTTATACCCGATACATTAATTATTTACCCTCAGTTAATGAATTATAACTTTTCCGGGAATATGGATCTTAGGACAACCTGGAAATATGGAACAGGAGGTTTAAGCTTCCTGTTTACACCCCTGGATAAAGCATATCTGCGTATCTCTTTAGCTGATATACCCAGAAACACATACAGTGTATTTTTTGATGTTATGAAGGAACCGTTTGGGTGTGACTTTTCGCTTTGGAAAAGGCAAAGCCAGATTTCTGAATGGATCCCAACTTATCAGCCTGTTGAAGGGAGAGATGAGAAACTTTATGTTTGCGACATTGATCTTGATGGATATATTAATACCATTACAATCCAGTTCAAAACCGACCTTAAAAAAAGAAGCTTATTGCTGAACTNNGCTGAACAGAATAATGCTTATAAAAAACATCAGATCAAGTAGCACCAATTCAATATAAACTTTAAACTCAATAAGAAATGAAACTCAGCTTAACTATCCTCCTGGTGATCATTACTATATACAGTTGTGATTCTGATAAACAACTTTCTGGTGATGCAGGAAATATATTACCCTCAAATATGTTCGAATATTCTGATAATATTGAACCAAGGTGGGTAAGTTTTGAAAATATAACAGGCTCCAAAGGGATGGGTGGAATGGAAAATAACGGTGCTAAAGGTCATGCATGCGATAGTATTACGGCAGGCTCAACAAAGAGACTGCTATATATGCAAGGGCCAGGGGTTATAAACCGGATATGGATAACAATAATTGATCGTTCTCCTGAAATGCTCAGAAGCCTGATTATTAATATTTATTGGGATAATGAAGAAAAACCGGCAGTATCAGTTCCTTTTGGAGACTTTTTTGGAATTGGTCTGGGGAAAACAGCAGTATATGAAAACATCCTTTTCTCAAATCCTGAAGGTCGTTCGTTTAACAGCTTTATTCAGATGCCATTTAAAAAAGCAGCAAAAATTGAAATTGTAAATCAGTCTGAAAAGGATTTGTAAATGATATTTTACGATATTGATCTTCAGCTTTTAAAAAGGTGGGATGATGATTATCTCTATTTTCACAGTTACTGGCACAGAGATACAACCACCATTCTGGGAAAAGATTTTGAGATAATGCCAGAAGTAAATGGCAAAGGAAGGTTTCTTGGTTCAAACATATCAGTTAATGCAAATCCGGAATACAAAGACTGCTGGTGGGGAGAAGGTGAAGTAAAAATCTATCTTAACGGAGACAAGGGATATCCTACCCTTGTTGGTTCAGGCACTGAAGATTACATTGGCACTGCATGGGGACAAGGCCGGTTCTGCAACAGGTATACAGGGTGCCTTATAGCCGATAGCAAGAACCTGCAATGGGCGTTCTACAGATATCACATTGATGACCCTGTTTATTTTAAAACGGATTGCAGGGTTACAATCCAACAGATTGGCGGAAACAGTAAATCAAAGGTAATAGCACTTCAGAAACAGAAAGCCGATTTAATACCTGTTACTATCCATAATGTTCCGGTAATGCTTCAAATCTACAATAAAGACACCAAAATAAATCTGGAGGATCCGAATTACCCTGAAGCCTGGACTAATTTTTACAGGTCCGATGATCTGGCTGCTACAGCCTATTTTTATTTAGACAAACCAACCAATGATTTACCTCCTTTGCAATCAATAAAAGTCAGGACCTGGAAATTAAATTAAGAACTTGGGACTTTGGGAGGAATAAAAAAAATGTAAGTAGTAACATCATGCATAATTTTGAAAGAGGCATTCTAAATGTCAGAATTTTATTTATCCAGTAATTGGATCAGTAAAGAAGATGTGCTTGATATACACATATTTGAGAATGTAAATCAAGTCAAAGAAAAGACTGAAGAATTCATAATGGATTATAACAACTTTCATCTACATGACAGTATAAGTAACTTGAGTCCAGTGCAATTTTTGAAAACAAAATATCAGAAAAAAATGTCCAATTTTACTCTGTAGGAGAAAGGG
>PLML01000033.1 GCA_003141525.1 Bacteroidales bacterium | reverse complement strand
CTGCACGTCTGGAGCTTGAAGATGCAATAAGAAACACTGTTTTCAATAAGCCGATATGTCCTGTTTATCAGAATGTTAACGCTAAGCCATCTAATGATCCTGAAGTTATTAAATCAAACCTGGTTTCTCAACTTACCTCTCCGGTACGCTGGACCCAAAGCGTGCTTAATATGATATCCGAGGGTGCAACATCATTTGTAGAGGTTGGTCCGGGGTGCGTATTGTCAGGACTGATAAAAAAGATAAACAGAGATGCTGTAACGGAAAGTGCAACATTCTGAAATATACCGTTGCGCCTTTATTCGAATAACAATGTAACGTTCTTAATTACAGACTCATGCAAAGAAAGAGCTACCGGGCATGTTTTAGAAATATGCTCAAGGATCTTTTTCTGTTTATTACTGTAACTATTTGCAGCAAAGTCCAATTCAATAATAATTTCACCTATCTTCCGAGGATTATCTGTCATTATTTTTGTTATGCTGCAGGTAGTTCCATCAATAGAGAAATTATGCTCCCTTGCTGCAATACCCATAATGGTCAACATGCAACTTCCAAGTGCCGAGGCAACCATATCTGTTGGGGAGAAGTTTTCTCCTTTCCCTTTATTATCAACCGGGGCATCGGTTGTTATAACACTTCCTGACCTGAGATGAACTATTTCAGTTCTCAGATCGCCCATGTATTTTGTTTTTGCTGTTTCCATAATAATAATTATTCGTTTATCTGGTTTTCCCTTTGTGCTAAGGTATACAAAGGGTATTTCTGTCCTTATGTTGGTTTTAAAATTACACCTTTGTGTTTTTTGCCGTCTATCATTATTTCGAGAGGATTTTCAAATCTGACATGTCTGATGAATCCATCTTCATAAATTACATCAAGCTTATTCAGAAAATCAACATCATAATAACCTTCATTGATATAGGGATTAATAGTGAAATATCCAACCCTGAATGAAGTGAGGTTCTGAAAGAAATGTGTTCCCTGGCTTGGATCTATCCTGTAATTCTTTAAGCCTGATTCAATAATGATCCTGGCTGCTGAAATTTGCGACCATTTAACTGGGATTCCAAGCCATGGATCAGTTGAACCCCATCTTCCCGGACCAATTAGCACATACCCTTTCCCCTGTTTTACAAACAAAGCGTTTATCTTTTCAATTTCAAGTGCAACATTTTTATTTTTAGCGGCGTTAAAAGATTCCGGCTTAACATATACAAGATCGCAGATACCCTTAAAAACTCCATTCCCGAGTGCTGATTCAGAAAAGATTATGGTTTCTTCTGTCTTAATATGATCGAGGTTGATGTTATGAGCCTCTTCAGTATGAACTATTGGTCTAACCTGCAAAAAGTTGAAAATTTTCGGAGTACCGACCGGTGTTTCGAGGTTGGCAGCAAATTCAATTTCAATAGGGTTATTCATCTCCTGCTGACCAATCTCAAGAAGCGTACTTAAAATTTCGGCAAGAGGGAATGTTTTATGCTGAAGTATATTTGAAAAGGTTATTACCCTTTTCCCCGGATGACTGATCCCATCACGCAGGATATTATTATTCCTGTCATAAGTAGAGGCAATATATTTCAGAGCAGCCTCATTTTCAAGATCATTTATATCAATCTTGAGAATATTTACTCCATCGTCCGTTGACGGTACAAAGCTATTTACATTAAGATCGAGGGCAAAAAACTCTTTCTGCGAATCTCTTAATGCCGCTTCAGGAGATGAGAGCTGAAGTATTTTTTTGGGGTATTTCGGGGAAAACCTGAGAGATAATCCACCCTCAACAATAAGTTTTCCAAGTCCAAAAGCAATATTTACAATTCCATCTTCAGCCTTTTCAGAACCAATGGGATAGTAATTAATTGATCTTGCAACCCCTGATAAAGTAGGATAATAAATCTCCCCGTGCCGGTTACCACAGACCTCCTGAAGAATGATCCCCATCTTCTCTTCATCAATGACATTAGCTGTGGCAGTCATGTATGCCTTGCTGGCCTTGTAATAAACAGAGGCATAAACCTCTTTAATGGCATCGGATAACATTTTAACCATTTGTTTATTGTCAGGGAGCCTTGGTATCATATATGTTGAATAGATACCGGCAAATGGCTGATAGTGTGAATCTTCGAGTTTACTTGAAGATCGGACTGCGATAGGATAATTTCTTGAAACTGAAAGGAATGCATAGAAATCCTGGTATATATGTCCTGGCAGTTCAGCATTAATAAATCTGTTAAGGATCTCGTCATCAGTAAGGTCAGATAGCGCAATTGAATACAGATTATTCTGATCCATGAATTCATCGAAAATGTCTGTACTTAATACGACAGTCTGTGGAATAGTAATAAGTACCTCAGGAAATTTATTAAACAGTTTATTGTCTTTAATTATGCTGTTTATAAAAGCCAGGCCCCTGGCTTTTCCTCCGATAGAACCTTCACCGATACGCGAAAAAATCTGGTATTCATCAAAACTGGTCTTATCAAATTTCGCGATTACGCCCCTGCCCTTACCCAACCTGAAACTGGAGATTGCCACATAAAGAAAGCGTCGCATCTCATCCATTGTTTCAAAATCCTCCTTCCGGATATACTTGAACATCTGGGCAACTGGAAAAAGTGCTCTCGCATTCAGCCATTTGGAAAAATGGTTACGTGTTGCATGGTATTCCAGAGTATTGTCGGGGATAGTAAGCAATTTCTGCTGCAGGCTCTGAAGATCAGTGGCTATTGCAATCGGTTCCAGTGTCACCGGATTCCTGAATACAAATGGTCCGAAAGCTAGATTCTGAATAATAAAATTTCTTAATTCCAGTGACAGTGATTTAGAATATTTATTTATAAAACCTGCTCCGAGTTCTTCCGCTATCTTTTTATGCGTTGTACTTGATGACTGGATCAGGAACGGTACCTTGTCATCGTCAGCCATGATAACCTTACATAACTCGATGCCCGCACTTTCATCTGTGATATTATCTCTTTTATAGCTTATATCTGAAATAACACCAAGAACATTATATTTATACTTTTTATAAAGGTCAAGTGCATCGTTGAAATTGTTAGCCAGAAGAATTTTGGGCCTGCCACGCATTTTAAGCATTTTCTGATGCTCATTCAGGGCTTCACGCTGAAATTCAAGCGATTGTAAAAGAACAATCCTGTAAATGTTTGGTAGGTAAGAAGAGATATACCTGATAGAGTTTTCAACCAGAATGATTGCCTGAACACCAATATGTTCAATATCATAATCAGCATTCATCTTATCCTCAATTAATTTGATGATGGCGAGAATGAGCGATGCATCTCCCAGCCAGCAGAAAACATAATCAATAGCGCTCAGATCCTCACCTTCAAGTCGCAGAGATACCTCCCTTGAAAAATAAGTGAGTACTACAATAGGTATATTCTCATATTTTGCTTTGATTCTTTTGGCCAGCGCAAATACATCTGTGCCCTTGAGGCTAAGCATCGAGATTACCAGATCAATATCGCCATCCTGAAGTATTCTGAAAGCATCCTCTGCATTGTCAGTTTGTACGAATGTCGGAGGATATCGCAAGTTTAGAGAAGCATATTCGTTAAAAATCTGTTCATCAATCCTTCCATCTTCTTCCAGCATGTAGTTATCATAATTACTGCATATTACAAGTACGCGATGTATTCCTTTCTGCATAAGAAGATCAAACGAAGTATCAGAAAAATCATATTGCTGAAGATCCAGGATTCCCTCAATAATGGTCATAGGTTCTGTTATTATTTATTCATAGAGATTACAGCCATGCCTTTTTTCCCATCCATACGTATCAGAAGTGGTTTTTCAAACCTTATATGATGGAAGAATTTCCCCTCTTCAATAACCTTTTGTACGATAAGTTTATCCCATATAATAGTACCATCATTTGAACCATGATTAATTGAAAAATATCCTACATTCATTGATGTGACATTGTGGAAAAAGTGAGAGCCNNTCCTGAAGCATTTTTTCGTTCATAATATCAATTTCTGCAGCCATCTCGTTAGTTAGCATGTTATTGAATTTGTCGGGCGCTACATATATAAAATCTGTAATATCATCGATCACTCCATTACCCATACTTTTATTAGAAATAAGCACTGTGTTGTCATTATTAATACTCTCAGGATCAATAGTATAGCCAGCACCGCTACCTACCAGTGGTTTTATCTGAAGAAGATAAAAGGAAGCATTTCCATCCTTGTCTTTAGTAAGATCAGCAGCGAATTCAATTTCAACCGGAGTACCAAATGCTTCTGTAACAACGTCCAGAACAACCTTCAGAGTGGATGCCAGTGGGATATAATCATATTTTAAAATATCAGCAAAATTTATTACCCGTGGACCAACTACATCAAGTCCGGGGATTATAGTATCGTTATCAATACTCAGTACTGAAGCAGAGTGTTTCAGTGTTCCATGCTTTTCTGCCTGACTGATATCAAGTGTCACGAGACCTGCATTTTCTCCTTCCAAAAGGTTTAATTCTTTTTTTGCCATGTCAACAGCATAGAAAATAACCTGTGAGTTTTTGTAAAGGTCTTTATGCGAAATGATATCGAGTGATGGATAAGCCGGCGAAAACCTGTATGCTCTTTCTCCCTCAACAACATATTGTCCGAGTCCGACTGCCATAACGGCAAACCCATCCGGCGGTGTCATATGGGCTACAGGATAAAAGTTGAATGATTGTGCCGTTCCACTGATATGCGGATAAAAAGCATTTTCAAACCTGTTTCCCACCACCTCCTGTATCACGACTGCCATCTTCTCCTGCTCAACCTTGTAATTAATGGCTTCGAAATAAGTGCGGGCATTTCTTGAATAGATAGAGGAAAACACCAGTTTGATAGCTTCAGATAACTGTTTAAGTCTTATTTCAGGATCGTAATGATTATTTGGAAGAAGATATGTTCCAAAAATGCCTGAGAATGGCTGGCTCATGGAGTCTTCAAAAAGACTGGAGGATCGAACAGCCAGTGGCTTGTTTATCAGCCTGATGAGAACCCTAAGCTCCTTCTCAAGAGTATAACTGAGGCTTCCCTCAAGAAATAACTTCTGGAGCGAATTGAAGTCTTTCTCTGTTTTAATCTTGTCCCACAGATGGTTACGCTCCATAAACATATCAAATTCATCTGTTCCTATTATAGCAGTCACAGGCGTTTTGATATTTATTCCAGGCACAAGCCGTCCAAGTTCAAAACTATATATCAGAGTATTGACAAAAGCAAGACCTCTGCCTTTTCCTCCGAGAGATCCACCTGAAAGACTTACTATGTTTGTTTCATCAATTACTGCAGATTCCTCAAAATTTACAATCTTCCCCTTATTCATCTCACGACGCCTTTTGCGGATGATATCGATAAGGAACTCCCGGAGTTCTTTGAGGCTGTTGAAGTCTGAAACCCCGATCGGGTTAATCATTTTTGCAATTTTCACCTCTCCTCGTGCCATCAGCCACAGCGAGAAATGATTTTTCATTGAATGATAAACAAGAGAATCTTCAGGGACAGTCTGAAGATAAGCTTCAAACTCCTTCATCGATTTTGCAACTGCGATCTGACGACCTTTTGTATCCCGGTAAACAAAGTGGCCAAAGCCCAGATAATAAATGATGAATGATTTAAGATCCTGAAGCAGGCTTTCCGAGTTTTTATTAATGAAATTTGACTTTAGCGTATAAGCATACCTGGCGTTTTCAGGGTCTGATGATTGAAGTACCGAAGGAAGATTAGGCAGTTCTTTTTTAATATGCTGAATAAGATCGAATCCTGCAGTATCGTGTAAAATGCCGTTCTTCGGAAAACGCATGTCAGAAATTACACACAGTAAACTGTCCTTGTACTTATTATAAATTGTAATTGAATCTTCATAATCGCAGGCAAGAAGTATTTTAGGTCTTGCCCTGAGTTTCAATACTTTATACAATTCATCTGTTGAAACATCTTCTATAAGATTTTTTGTCTGCTCCATAACCAGAGTATAGAGCATCGGCAGATAACTTGAATAATACTCAGCCGAATCCTCGACTATCAGGATTACCCTTGTGAGTCCCTTTTTTGTATCATTATCTACATTTACCTTGTCTTCGAGAAGGTTAACCATTGCAAAAAAAACTTTTGACTCACCTGTCCATACAAAGTAGTTATCAAAGGGTATGCCCAGTGTTTTTTGCTTTTTCACAAAATTTACATCACCGGGATTGTTAAGCAAAAGGAAAGTAGGAATGTAGGGATATTTTTCCTTGATTTTTTTACAGAGAATCATTGGGCTCTCTTTATCAACGCCGATCATAATAATGATCATATCGTAGTGCCTGGCTTTTAGCCTTGCAAAAGCTTCATCTTCACCTGAGACTCCGGTAACTCTCGGAATTGATGTAAGACTCATCTGGTAATATTCCCCCAGCATGTGATCAGAAAACCGTCCCTCGCCTTCAATGGAGTATGCGTCGTACAGATTAGCAACCAGAAGTATCTCCTTTACTTTGAAAGGCATAAGATCGTGGAAGACATCTCTTTCAGCATTATGCCGGTCGAGAAATTTCTGGAGCAACTTCCTGCTGGAGGTCTCTCTGACATCTTCATCTACTTTTTGTGTAACCTGCGATAATCTTATTATATCCCTCGCTTTATGACTGTTAATATACCCTGTTAAAAGGCTTCCGATGTTCTGGATAAGATCTCGTTCCTCCTTAAGAAAAGGACCTTCATTTTCCGGACTGAATTCAGTAGTATAACAAATCTCGATTGATCCTTTTTCATCATCAATAGTTGTAAAATCCTGAACCATTCTCCAGTTTGTTTCGTGGAAATCGACAGTTTCGAAAACCTTTCCCATAAATCTGATACGAGCCACAGTATACTCAGGGTATTGCCATGCAGCCGGTAAAAGAAGCACTATTTGCTGAAGTGATTCTTCAATTGGTTTTCCCTCTTTCAGAATAGAGGTTGTCCGGTTAATACATTCCAGTTCCTTTAACCTCTCCCGTTGATCATGCAGCAAACGGTTATATTCAGGAGTATTTTTTATCAATTCATCCATTGGAGTATCTCTGTTCGACAAGGAAAGTCTACCCCACGGTCCATGTTGAACCACTTTTCAGCAGATCATCCATACATTTGATTTTTGCAGTTTTTTGGATCCCCTCTATCTGTTCCTTCACAGCGTTGTCGTATGTAGGGCCATCAACAGACCTTATAACTCCCAGAGCTACAGGACATTCAGGATATCTCATATTAGCAAGCATGTACTGGATTCCAGGACTAGGCTCCAAAGCATCATGTACAAGAATATTCTTTTCCGTAATTCCGTTTTCTCCAAGTTTAACAACCTTCAGTTTCCTGCAACCCTCAAGTATCAGACCCTTGTCATTATTCTTGCCGAAAATCATCGGCTGACCATGCTTAAGGATCAGAGTTCTGTCATCTCTTACCTCTTTTTCGGCTATGACGTCGTGTATACCATCATTGAAAATAACACAGTTCTGAAGTACTTCAATAACAGAAGTACCTTTATGTTTTGCCGCCTCTATATAAATCTGGGTCGATAATGATACATTTGTATCGATTGTACGGGCAAAAAATTTGCCTTTAGCACCCACTACAAGCTCTCCTACGGAAAAGGGTTCTTCAACGGTTCCAAAAGGGGAAGTTTTTGTTACGAGACCTTTTGTGGAAGTTGGTGAATATTGCCCTTTCGTGAGACCATATATCTCATTATTAAACAATATGATATTAATATCAATATTGCGTCGGATGGCATGAATAAAGTGATTACCTCCTATAGCGAGTGCATCGCCATCACCGGTAATCAACCAGACAGATAATTCAGGATTGGCCGTTTTTACGCCTGTAGCTATTACAGATGCACGTCCATGGATACTATGAAAGCCATAAGTATCCATGTAGTATGGGAATCTTGAAGAACAGCCAATTCCGGAAATAAATGCGAACTTCTCTTTAGGAATCCCCAGCTCAACCAGGGCTTTTTGAACTGAACTCAAAACTGCATGGTTACCACAGCCCGGGCACCATCTTACCTCCTGATCACTCTTAAAATCTTTCGGAGTATAGTTATAAACCATTGTATCAGCCATTTTATTTATCCTCCAGTATTTTGATGCATTTTTCTTTAATATCATTTACCGTAAACGGGAGACCCTGAACTTTATTAATCTGTTCATAGGAAAACTCCTGGTGCTTTATACGCAGGTAGTTGGCAAATTGTCCCATGTTTAATTCGCATACAACAATTTTTTTAAAGCTTCTGAAAATATCTTTTACATTCCCTGGTAAAGGATTGATATAATTGAAGTTTACAAGGCTTACTTCATGACCTTCATCCTGTAATTCCCCGACGGCAGTTATCAGGTATCCATATGATCCGCCCCAGCCAACCACAAGCAAATCCCCTGATTTTGCACCATATACCTCCAAATCTGGAATTTCATTTACAACCCTGTCAACTTTTTCTGCCCTTAGCCTGACCATCTGTTCATGATTTTCAGGAGTATAAGATACCGTTCCTTTGACAGTCTTCTCAAGACCCCCAATACGATGTTCCATTCCTACAGTCCCCGGAATTGCCCACGACCTTGTAAGCTTTTCATTATCACGCTTATATGGCAAAAACGGGATTTCAGTTTTGTCAGCATACGGCGGATTGATTTTAGGGAGATCTTTCATTTCCGGAATTTTCCATGGTTCAGTCCCATTGGCCAGATAACTGTCAGAAAGAAGTAATACCGGGGTCATGTGTTCCAAAGCAATTCTTGCTGCCTCAAAAGCAAAATGGAAACAATCAGATGGTGTACTTGAAGCGATCACAATAACAGGGCATTCTCCATTGCGGCCATAAAGAGCCTGCATAAGATCGGCCTGTTCAGTTTTTGTAGGAAGTCCGGTTGAAGGGCCACCTCTCTGAACATTCACGATTACAATCGGAAGTTCAGCCATTACAGCCAGTCCGATTGCTTCCGATTTAAGTGCCAGTCCCGGACCTGAGGTTGATGTAACAGCCAGGTCCCCTGCGAAACTTGCACCGAGTGAAGTACAGATTCCGGCTATCTCGTCCTCAGCCTGAAAGCTTTTAACGCCCAGATCCTTGCGGGCGGCAAGTTCCTCGAGGATTCCTGTTGCCGGTGTTATTGGATAAGAACCAATAAATAATTCCAGTCCCGCTTTTTCGGCTGCTGCAATAAAGCCCCAGGCAGTAGCTGAATTTCCGTTAATATTACGATATGTACCTTTCGCGATCTGGGCTGGAAGAATTTTATAGGTAGGATTCAAAGCTTCGATAGTTTCAGCATAGTAGTAGCCTGCCCTTAATGCAGCTTTATTTGCTTCAGCCATACCCGGCTTATTCCTGAACTTCTTTACAAAATAATCTTCAGTATACTTGAGCTTTCGGTCGAAAAGCCAGTAAACCATTCCCAGGGCAAACATATTTTTTGTCCTCAGTACAGATTTCGGATCGAGGCCAAAGTCTTTAAGGGCTTCTTTTACCATTGAAGAAACCGGAGCTGCTATAACATTGTAATTTTCAAGCTTTTCCTCCAATATAGGATCTTTTTCATAACCAGCTTTTTCGATGTTTTTATCAGTAAAATTGTCTTTATCATAAATAATGGTCCCTCCTGGTTTGATCCATTTGGCATTGGCTTTGATAGCAGCCGGATTCATAGCCACCAGCACGTCAGAGAAATCTCCGGGAGTATTAATTTTAGAATGTCCCAGATGAACCTGAAATCCTGAAACACCTCCGACAGTTCCCTGCGGGGCCCGAATCTCTGCAGGATAGTCAGGGAAAGTAGATAAATCGTTACCGAATAAAGCAGCAGTATCAGAGAAGAGAGTTCCTGTCAGTTGCATTCCGTCACCTGAATCTCCTGAGAAACGGATTACCACTTCTTCTTTTTCGATAACTTCTGATTTTTTACTCATGATACCTTATATTTTATTTCAGTATATAATGAAAAATAAGATTACTAACTGCTTCTAAAGCACAAAATTAACTTTAAAACATTGAAAATGGTATAAAAACAAGATTTTTGAGTATGATATTGGTCATATTTTTATCACCAGGATGCGAGATCTTGGGTAATAAACCTAGCTCCAGATATCTGCTTTTCTCAGATTTATTTCTCCCTCAAAAAACATTCTCGCAATCTTTTCAAAATAGGTTGTATAATCCGAAATAAAAAACTGATCTTTTACATTTCCGGAATCGCTTAAAAGGTTGTTTTTATCAAGTACCTCCCTTAGGATCATAGAAACAATTCTTGCTGAATCCACAACTTCCACATTAAAATTAAATATTTTACTTATCTGGTTTTTAATTATAGGATAATGTGTACAGCCAAGTATGAGAGCCTCTATTCCGGACAGAGACTCATTTGACAGATAAGAGCGAATAATTGCATTACTGATATCGTCGAATATAAATCCCTCTTCTATCATCGGAACCAGTAAGGGAGTCGCCATAGAGATAACAGTGGTAGCAGGTGATTTTTCCTTTATTTTCTTCTCATAAGTTCCTGAACTGATTGTCCTCTTTGTTCCTATAACCCCTATTTTATTGTAACTCCTTGTACTCAGGTAGTCTACAACCGGGTTGATTACATCAATTAGTATGGTTTTGTTTTCAAATTCTTTCTTAAGTGAATCGAATGCCGAGGCAGAGGCTGAATTGCAGGCAATAAGAACAACTTTTGAATTATGTTCCAGAAGAAATTCAGTAATCCGCTGTGAGTAGTATCTGATAGATTCAGCCGATTTATCTCCATAAGGAAGATGAGCGGTGTCTCCGAAATAGATCAGGCTTTCGCCTGGCAAAATCTGCTTAATCGCATGAGCCACAGTTAGTCCACCGACACCTGAATCAAAAATTCCAATTGGTTGTTCTTTCATCCTTCTGCTTTTTTAACCCTTCCCCTATTCCCTTCCCTTAAAAAATAAGGGAAGGGGTATATTTCTGATTAACAACTCTTTCTCCCCTTCCCTTAGACTTAAGTCCAGATAGCTATCGGGAGGGGGATGGGTTCATAAACAATGACTAAGAGAAAAGGCTGCCCTACTGAGCAGCCTCATTATAATAAGGTTTATCAATTATTTCAGTCCAAGTTTTGTTTTAACAAGAGGCATAACATTAATACTCTTGGTTTCATCAAAATATAGCAGAGAACCTTTAGCAACATCGAATACATAGAAAAATCCATTCTCTTTACCAACATCCTTTATTGCTTTGTCAACCTTTAAATATATAGGCTGGAAAACTTCTGTCTGCTTATTCTGAAGTTGTGTCTGGGCATTTGCCTGGAAATCCTGAATTCTTTTTTGCATATCCATCAGTTCCTGCTCTTTCGTCTGTCTCACAATATCACTAAAAGTTTTGTTCTCTTTCTGATATGAATCGTTTTTGGTATTCAATTCAACTTGCATCAGTTCAAGGGCATTAACGAGTTCTTTACGGAATTTCTCTAGTTTAACGGTGGCAGAATCATATTCCGGCATTGATTGAATGAGTTCATCACTGTTTATATGCCCAAACTTTAAGTTCTGAGCCATGGCACTTTGTCCAGCCAAAGCAATGACGATCATCAACGATGCTATGCTTATAAATCTTCTCATTTTAAATAATTTTATTAAACAATTTATGCAAAAGTAATTAATTAATTTTTATAACCTAATTTTTCAAGAACCTGATCGCTGATATCAAATTTGGGATTGGCAAACAATATATTGCCACCTGCTGCCGTATCAAAAATGACAGCATAACTTCCATCAACCGCAATCTCTTTTATTGCTTTTATGATTTCATCCTGGATTGGCTTAACCAGCTCTTCCCTCTTCTTAAAAAGTTCGCCTTCAACGCCAAAATATTTATTCTGAAGGTCTTTCATCTCTTTTTCCTTGGCAACTATTGCTTCTTCCCTTTTGGTCTTCATATCCTGGGAAAGAAGGACTGATTCATTCTGGTATGATTTATACATCTGTTCAACAACAGCATATCCGTCAGCAACCTCTTTTTCCCATTGTTTGGAAAGTTTGTCGAGTTGATCCTGGGCAGTGGTGAATGCAGGAATGTTTTTCCTTATATATTCAGAATCCACAAAAGCATATTTCTGAGCTATAGCTATAGCTGAAGTCAGAATGAACAATCCGATTAATATCCCTATTTTCTTCATAGCAGTAAATATTTATTACTTAATTAAAACTCTTGACCAATAGTAAACTGGAACTGTGAATGATTGGCATTTGGATATTTTGCCGGTTCGGGAACCGGGTCGAAACCATAACCCCAGTCAACACCAAGCAATCCGAACATAGGCAGATTGGCTCTTACTCCGAACCCAGCCGATCGGTTCATTTTGAATGGATTATATTCGCTGAGCGAATACCAGGCTCTTCCAGATTCGAGAAATGAGAGAACATAGATAGTAGCCTGAGGGTTCAGAGATACCGGATATCTAAGTTCCAGAGTAATTTTTGAATACACGTTTCCTGAGGAGACACTTGGTTTAAGCGGGTCGCTCGGCGTGAGTGATCCCACTCCATCGCTGCCAGATCCGTAACCCCTTAATTTTATCATTTCACGACCATAAAAGCTATAACCAGTCATGCCGTCACCCCCTACTGAAAAGTTCTCAAAAGGAGATGGCCCGATCTCTTTATTATAGTACCCTATATACCCGAAGTTAAAGCGTGCATCGAGAACTAATTTATCATTCTTTGACAATGGATAATAATAATCTGACTTAAAGGTCCATTTATGGAATTCAATCCACTTGTATTTCACCTGATCTGAAACATTTTTCATATTCTGGCCGCTTATGAGCGAATATGGAGGAGTGGCCTGCAACGAAAGGGTAAAAGATGACCCGCTTTCAGGATATATCAGGTTAGGACCTGTTGAAAACCTGGTAAGTTTTGTTGTAATGCTAAAAAGGTTAGAGGTACCATTATCAAAAAGGAATGAGTAAACAGTATAGTTATTCAAATTGTACCTCTGATAGTTCAATTCACCATAAATTGAAAACCAGTCATCAGGCCACGTGAGCCTTTTACCTAATCCTATTGATGCACCATTGATAATCATAGACTGGTATCCATCTTCACCTCTACTCTTCCCATTCGTCATAATCGACTCATACAGGGAAACAGAGAATGTATTGGCTTTTTTTCCTCCAAGCCATGGTTCAACAAATGAGATATTAAATGAGGTATAGATCTTACCATTTGACTGGACCCTTAAACTTACTGACTGGCCATCACCGGAAGGATAAGGATGCCACTCGCTCAGTTTAAAGAAGTTACGCATAGCAAAGTTATTAAATCGTACACCAACAGTTCCTACAAGCATACCTGCACCCCAGCCTCCGGAAATCTCAAACTGATCATTTGCTTTTTCTTCAAGCTTATAAAGAAGATCTACTGTACCGTTTGTAATATCAGGAAGAGGGGTCGGATTGATCTTTTCCGGGTCGAAATGACCAAGAACTCCTAACTGACGGATAGACCTTATGATATTGGTTTTGCTGAAAAGGTCGCCCGGTAATGTATAAAGTTCACGGCGGGCAATATGTTCGTTGGTCCTTGTATTGCCTGTAATGAGAACATTATTAAGATATGCCTGATCTCCTTCATAAATTCTGACTTCAAGGTCGATGGAGTCATTATCAATTTTTGATTCAACGGGTGTGAGCCGGGAAAACAGATAGCCATGATCCTGGTACAGATTGCTTACAGCATCCTGTGCACCTGAAGATCCGTTTAATCTGTCATCAATAAGCGTCTGGTTATAGACCGTTCCTTTATCAACATTAAATACCTTTTTCAGATCCTCTTTCTTATAAACGCTATTACCTACCCAATCCACATTTCTCAGGAAATATTGTTTCCCTTCGTCAATTCTTATCTTTAAACCTACCCGGTTTTCTGAAATTGTATAAAGGGAATCTGACAAAATAGTAAAATCCTTGAATCCGTTATCATTATAAAAAGTGGTAAGCTTCTGTTTATCTTCTATGAACTTTTCGTTGATAAACTTTGAAGCCCTGAAAAAATTAAGATTCTTTACCTTTGTCGATTTTAATTTTCTCCGGAGCTTAGAGGCTTCAAAATACTCGTTCCCAACAAAAGTGATGTTAGCAATTTTTACCTTTACTTTTTTGTCTACATTGACGTTCAGAATTACATTATTCGGCTGGTCAGGGTCATCTTTCTGAACATAGTTGACCTCTGTGTTCAGGAAACCCTTTTCTACGAAATGGTCTACCATTATTTTTTTGGCTGTATTAAGCAAATAAGGAGTTACCTGTGATCCAATAGGAAGGTTTATCTTCTTGTTGAGATCTGTTATCTCTGAGGTCTTCAGTCCATTGAACTTGATGGATGATATCCTTGGCCTTTCCTGTAGGTTAATATCAAGATAAACAGTATCTGAAAGAACTTTTGTAATAGCGATCCTGACATCGGAAAACAACCCCTGGAGCCACAATTTCTGTACAGCTGTAGTTACAGCATCTCCAGGTATAGTAATAGTCTGTCCTATTCTCAGTCCGGAAATTCCGATAAGCGCGTTTGCATCAAGAAATCTGACTCCCGTTACTGTTACCCCTCCAACTATGTAGTCCTCAACTGTCATGAAATCAACGATTTTTTGCTTTTCCTGAGCATTTATTGAAAGGCTCAAAAGAGCCAGAAATGTTGCTATAAAAGTCCTTCTAATTTTTTTGATCACCATTATTTTATAGTTTTTCCGAAACTTGTTCACTCGTTTTACCAAATCTTCGTTCTCTCTTCTGGAAGTCAATAATAGCATTATAAAAATCGTCCTTACCAAAATCAGGCCAAAGTGTTTCAGTAAAGTAGAATTCAGCATAAGCTACCTGCCATAAAAGGAAATTGCTTATTCGTAACTCACCACTGGTTCTGATCACGAGTTCCGGATCGGGGATTCCAGTAGTGTTAAGGTATTTTTCAAAATCCTCTTCAGTAATTGATTCGGGATTAAGAGTTCCATTTTTTGCAGCAGCTGAAATTTTTTTTGCAGCCATAGTAATCTCCCATCTCGAACTGTAACTCAGTGCAATGATCAGGTTAAGTCCGGTTCCTGAAGAGGTCAGTTCTATTGTTTCAAAGAGCCTTTCCCTCACATCGACTGCAAGCCGGTCCATATCACCGATTGCTATTAGCCGGATATTGTTTTTTAATAATGTTTCTGTCTCATTGCTAAGAGACTGTATCATTATTCCCATTAAGGCAGCAACTTCTTCATCAGGTCTTCCCCAGTTTTCGTTTGAAAAAGCATAAAGGGTAAGAAATCCGATTTCAAGCTCTGCAGCAGCCTCAATTATTTCTCTTACCGCGTTAACACCCTGCTGATGCCCGAATATTCTGTCAAGCCCCCTTTGTCGTGCCCATCTTCCGTTTCCATCCATAATAATTGCCACATGTGAAGGCAATTTATTGATATCTATTTGTTTCCTTAACTGCATAACCTAGCGCTTCTTTTTAGAATTCACTTCGCCATAAGCAGGACAACCGGCCAATTTATTATAGAATTTCCATGTGACTGCTATTCCTGTGAAGGTGTACCAGTCATTATTATGAATCCATGAATAATCTGACGGGGCAACCAAATCTTTTACGCCGTCAAAGTTATCATAAAAAGTTTTACGAAAACCATATTCGGCCTCCAAACCGATATTTTTATAGACATTAACTTTAAAACCAAATGAAAAGGGAATGACTGGTATATATGTAAAAGTTACTGTATTGACAAAGGCAATTCCGGCTCCTGCGGCGAAATAGGGAGTAAAATTCCATTGCTTTCCCTGCGTTGAATAGGGGAAGAAATTAAACTCAAACTGTACCGCCCATTCACCTACAGTACCTGAAAATGATGCTGCTCTTGCCTGTTGAAAAGCATTATTAAAATCAAGGTCGTTAGCCCTTAAACCGCCGATAAACAGATTGGTTCTTAAAGACTCCCTTGGATTTAAGTTATATCTGTAAAAAATTCCACCGGCCGGGAGGGGCGAATATAAAGGCCTGTTGGGATTTATATCGCCAAAGTACGATGAAACCCCTGCAAATACTCCATAATCAGAATTACGCTGACCGGACAAGGAGAGTGACAGAAATAAAAACAATAATAACCAGCGTATTCTTTTCATTAAAACTGATCCTGCTCTTTATCTTCTGAAGGAGTGCCCGCCATTTGCTCGGGTCTTCAGCTTATAAGTAATTGTAAAATTGAAAAAATAATAAACGTCATTTGAGCGGGAATATTGTGAAGTATAACCATCGAGATTATCAGAGAATGAATATCTGCCTGCCAATTCAACTCCAAAATTAAAATTGGGAGAGTATACAAGTGTGGTTCCGAGCCCGACCGGGATAACGCCGGTAAATCCTCCCGGATTAATTCCAAAATTCTCAAGCTTACTATTTGGCTTTATCGAATACCCAAGTCCTCCTATTCCTGTAAATGCGTAGAAGTCGAGCGATTTAAGAACTCCTATGAAGCCGGTTTTCTTACCTTTGGTAAACAGGTAGCTGTCTTCAGCCTTATTTTTAATAAAATAGTATTCACCGATAAGTGAAGATTCGAATATAAACGTGGAGGCTTCGTATCCCCTGTTCTCATTTGACCCTCTTGCGTCTGAAGCATGAAGGAATCCCGTAGCCAGGCTGAGTCTAATGTTTACAGTCTGAGTAATCCTGTATTTGAAATTGGCATTGAAGTCAAATCTTGTCTGCTGTAAGGTTATATCCCTTATACCTAGAATGTTTTTAGTCTGTGAATAGCCACCGATATCACCGAAGAAGAATGAAGGTCCTAAACCTACAACTACCTCATATCTTTTTAATTTCCAAATCTGAGCATCGGTAAATGAAACAATGAAAGTAAGTAGTAATATGGTTAGAAAGGACCGTTTCATAGGGTTTTCAGTTTTATTACAGAAGCAAATATACTAATTTATCTCAATTCCGCCGGTCAGCACCCCACATAAGTTTATTCCTGAGTGTGCTATAAAAATCTCTCCCTCTTAACATTACTGTTTTAATTTTCACCGGAGCTCTTACAATATGAATTTCTTCGCTGAATGGCACTCTCCTCGACCGAAAGTCGCACGTAGCAAGATATTCATTACTCCTGCCTTCAATTACCATTCTGATCCTGCCTTCTCCCGAAAGGATAATTGGCCTGATAGTCAGATTATGCGCTGCGATAGGGGAAATAATTATACTCTCATCTTCAGGTGAAAGTATCGGTCCCCCCACACTCAGATTATACGCGGTTGATCCTGTGGCAGTAGAAACAATTAATCCGTCAGCCCAGTATGTGTTGAGATGAGTATCATCAACGAATACACTTATAGTTATCATACTGAGATCAGCTTTCTGTATGGTTATCTCGTTCAGGGCATATATGGAATTTCCTTCGAACAGACCTGAGGGTCTTGAGATTTCAAGAAGACATCTTTCTACTATTTCATATTCACCCCTGCGCAGCATATCAATTGAATGGCCTATTTCATCCGCTGATATATTTGCCAGAAAACCCATCCGTCCTGTATTGACACCTGCTATCGGTATTCCCAGGTCCTTTACTTTAAGTACTGTTTCCAGAAAAGTACCATCACCGCCAACGCTCAGCACCAGATCCGGTACTTCTGAATTAAAGGAAAGTCCACCTGCCTTTTCAACTGGTTCCCAGCCCGTCCCTGTAACCGGATTTAAAAATTTCTGATAGATCCGGGTTTTAATTCCTCTCCTTGAAAACTCATCAACCAGCTTGTCAACTCCATCCCTGGTTTTTGTATTATTATCCTTGAAATGAATTGCTACTCTTTCCAGCATTTTTCAGATATTAAGGTATTTCATCAGAAGATCAAATCTTTCAGAATAGAAGTGGTCCATCGAATCACTATCTGAAACCCAGGTTTTAACTTCATAATTATAACGTTCAAAGGTCCGTATTACCGAAATCAAATCGCTCGTATTCACTTTCAAGGTTACCTCCAGTTTAGTTGATTCAGGTGGAGAAGTGATATACATACTGAGCACTTTAACATTATTACTTTCAACAATCTGAGCGATCTGGGAGAGAGAGTAATCCCTTTCAATAAGTTCAAGAACTATTATACCACCCGGCTGATCCATTGATGAGATACCTGCCAGATGTCGTATGAGGTCGCTGGTTGTGATCACTCCCTTAAAATGGTTATTACTATCGAGGACAGGCACAACTGACAGTTTCAAACGGGAGGCCAGACCAATAACTTCAAAAATATGCTGTTCTTCCTCAACATATGGCTTAAACAATGTAAGAGCATGATTTCCAATCGGTTCTTCAGGCTGATTCATATCATATATATCAGCATCCGAAATAAGACCAAGAAAATCCTGGTTATTAACAATAGGCAGATGTGATACCCTGAATATCTCCATCCAGTTCAAAGCTGTCTGCCCCAAATCGGATGTCTTGAGAGAAGGAATAACTTCGGATATTAAATCTTTGGCAACCATACCAGTTTTATTTTCAACTAAAATAGTAAAAAAAAAGCCAGTTATTGTAATTTTGTACCACAATTCAAATATGGATAATTTTTACATTTATTATAATGACAAAGTTAAGCGTTAATATCAATAAGATCGCAACTCTGAGAAATGCGCGTGGTGGAAATGTTCCGAATGTATTAACAGCTGCGATTAATTGCCAGCTTTTCGGAGCCGATGGTATTACCGTTCACCCCCGACCCGATGAAAGACATATAAGATATAGTGATGTCCTGGAGATCAAACCGATCATTACTACTGAATTTAATATTGAAGGATATCCATCAAAAGAATTCATAACTCTGGTTCTGTCGGTCAAACCCGATCAGGTTACCCTGGTGCCAGACCCTCATGATGCAATCACTTCGAATGCCGGGTGGGATACACTGAAAAACAGGATCTTTCTTACTGAAATTGTTTCAGAATTCATAAAAGCCGGCATCCGTACATCCCTGTTTGTTGATACAAATCCTGTTAATATTGAAAATGCTGCATTAACCTGTACGGACAGGATTGAACTCTACACTGAACCATATGCATCAGGTTTCAATGAGAATGCCATCGAAGCCGTTGAACCATTCATAAAAGCTGCCGAGATAGCCCGTAAGGCAGGCTTGGGAATAAATGCCGGACATGATCTGAACCTTGAGAATCTGAGGTATTTTCATCAGAACATACCATGGATTGAGGAAGTTTCTATCGGACATGCACTTATTTCGGATGCTCTTTACCTTGGACTTGAAAATACCGTCCAGATGTACAAACGGCAATTAGCCTGATTTATTGGATGATGAAACTCTTCTACAGGAAATATGGAATAGGCCCTCCCCTTGTAATTCTTCATGGTTTATACGGATCATCCGACAACTGGGTGACTATTGCTAAGAAACTGAGTAACAGTTTCTCAGTTTATCTGCCCGATCAGCGAAACCATGGCCAGTCTCCCCACAGCCAAATACATGATTATGACTCGATGAGAGACGACCTGTTTGAACTGGTAAATAACTTATCACTTAAGAGATTTTTCCTGGCCGGCCACAGTATGGGTGGAAAAACAGCAATTTATTTTGCTCTTAAATGGCCCGAAATGCTCAATGGTTTACTTATTATGGATATCTCTCCTTTTACCAGTGAAACCATCAGAAACTCAGTTTATTCTCAACATTTTACAATCCTTAATGCAATTCTCTCATTTAATCTGCAAAAAATTTCGACCCGGCGTGAGGCAGAAACTGTTTTATTGGAAAATATCCCTTCTGAAAAGGTCAGAGAACTTATTCTTAAAAATCTCCAGAGGACCGCTGATAATACTTTCACGTGGAAATTGAATGCCTCATCATTACTGAAAAACATTGATAAAATAATGGAAGGGATTGAACTCAAAACTGATTACAGCCAACAGATTTCCGGATTCCCGGTTATCTTTCTCAAGGGTGGTGACTCAGATTATATTCCGTCAGGTGATTTCAAGGATATTCAAAAAGTTTTTCCGGCAGCGGAAATAACAATAGTGCCGGGGGCCGGCCACTGGATCCATGCTGACAAACCTGATGAGGTGGTGAAAAACCTTAAAACGTTGTTGGGTGACAGCTGATTACAGAATCGTAACTGACTCTATTTTATCTTCATTTATATTAGGCAGGTTCATAAAACGTAAGAGAACCCTGGCAATTGCAAGAACATCCTTCTCGCAATAATGTACAATTCGTTGCAGGTTGTCCTCATTATAGAATATACCTGCGACCATACTGCCATCGATATCATCTTTAGGAGTCGGGATATCCAGAACTGAGGTAAGAAGATCGAGCGACGTATAGTTTTTATAATCGCCAAACTTCCACAGATCCATAGTATCAAGCAGTTTGATTTCCCATGGTTTCTTCCCGGCATTATCGAGTATTCCCGGGATAGCAAGCCTGTTAATAATCATCCTCCTGGCAATATACGGGAAGTCAAATTCTTTCCCGTTATGAGCACAAAGAATAGCTTCTTTGCTAGTCCTGGAAAATTTCGTAAGCATAACCGAGAACTCTGACAGCAACGATTTTTCGTCCTTACCAAAGAAAGATTTCAGTCTGAAGCTGAAGGGATTTTTTTCTCTGACAAGTCCGACGGAGATGCAAATTATCTTTCCGAATTCTGAGTAAATTCCTGCCCGTTCGTACACATCCTGTGCCGTTTGATCAGAGGTTCTGAACTGTTTGGATTTCTTATCCCACAGATTTTGCATTGCAGGACTTAAAAGCTCATAAGCGGATGATTCCGGTACTGTTTCTATATCGAGAAACATAACATCCTCTACCTTAAGATTGTCAAGCATATGTTTATAATTAACTTAATGAAAGATGCTTTTCTATATCTGAAATTAAAACCTCAATTCCAATCTGGTTTTCGCTGAACCTTTACCACCCGTTATTCCTACTTTCAACATATTTATATAATTTTGCAGAATTAATAATCAAAAATAGGAAGAAGTTTGGAGTGAGCTAGAGTTTAATAAAAAATTATATGTCTGAACTATATCCGCTGAAGTTCGAAACTGTTTTAAAGGAGAAAGTCTGGGGAGGGAATGCTCTTGTCAACAGGTTTAATAAAAAAGCGACAGGTTCGCAACTTATTGGTGAAAGCTGGGATTTATCAGCTGTTGCTGATAACCAGTCGGTTATTAGTAACGGTTTTCTGGCTGGCAATAATATAGAAGAACTCATCGAAGTTTATATGGGTGATATCACCGGGGACTCAATATTTGAAAAATTCGGAAATGAATTTCCTCTGTTAATCAAGTTTATTGAAGCCCGGGAAGATCTTTCAATCCAGGTTCATCCCAACAATGACCTTGCAAAAAAGAGACATAATGCCTATGGCAAAACAGAGATGTGGTACATCCTTGAAAGTGAACCCGGCTCAAAGATCTATACAGGCTTCAAAGATGGAGTTACAAAGGAGGTTTATGAAGAAGCTCTCAGGAATGGGAAAATTGAGGAACTCTTAAATGTAGAAACCGCTGACGCAGGAGATGCTTTCTTCACACCTGCCGGTAGAGTTCACGCAATCGGGGCAGGTATTGTCCTGGTTGAAATACAACAGTCATCCGATATTACCTACAGGATTTATGACTGGAACAGAAAGAGTTCAGGGAAGGGAAAAAGGGAGCTGCATACAGATCTGGCATTGGATGCAATTGATTTTAAACAGTCCGGAACAAATAAGATAAGGCTGGAACCGGTAATTAATAAAACCATCAACCTTGTCAACTGCGAATTCTTTAACACAAATATTCTCCGCTTCAACAATGCAATAGATAAAGAATACTACTTTAATGATTCATTTGTTGTGTACATTTGCCTTGAGGATGAATTCTTAATATGCTATGATGGCAATTCCGAGAAGGTGACAAAAGGCGAGACTGTTCTTCTTCCAGCAATGATTAAAGAGGTCACGCTAAAACCTTTGAATGAAGCTAGCTTACTCGAGGTATATATTAATTCTGAGAATATTATTTGACGAAATAAAAGATAAAAGTAAAAAGAGTTAATGGTTACTGGTCACTGGTTGCACTAATAACCTGATAAATAAGCAATAAGCGACAAGCAGCAAGCTACAAGCAACAAAAAAAAATAAAAATCAAATAATAATTATGAATACTAAGAAAATATTCTCGCCTTCACTGCTTTTAATTTTAGCCATCATCCTTATTACAGGATGTCACGGAAAGGGATCTGCCAAAAAAGAGTTACAGGCAGTAGCTGACTCTGTTACAGTTCCTGATACAGGTTATTCAGGTATTAAGCAATATATGAGCGGAAGAACACTGTTTAAAGAGGTCACGTTCAAAAACGGGGTAAGAGAGGGATTGATGAAATCATTTTATCAGACCGGGGAAGTTCGTCAGACATTTTTGTACAAAAATGGTTTAAGAGAGGATTCATCAATCTGGTTTTACCAGGAAGGTCAACCCTTTCGATCCACTCCATATAAAAAAGATACAATCGACGGTATCCAGAGACAATATTACAGGACGGGCCGGTTAAAAGCCAGGCTTGGATATTCCAAAGGCTTACGCACGACATTTTTTGAAGAATATACTCCTGAAGGTAAGCTTGTGGGTGGTTACCCTACCCTGGTAGTAAATGTCCAGGATGACTACAAGATTAAAGGTATATACAAAGTTTCGCTTGAATTGTCAGATAAATCGACCGGCGTCAGGTTTTGGCATGGAGATCTTTCAAGAGGTGTATTTGATACTGCACATTGTAAAATCATAAAAACTATAAAAGGGATTGGTTCTATCGACCTGAAAAAAACAGGGTCACCCAAACCCTCCAATATAGATGTTATAGCTGAGATCCTTACCAATTTTGGAAACAATTATCTGGTTTATAAAAAGATCGACCTGCCTTACTCCGATCTAAATTAAGGACCCATATGATTATTCATTCAGCTGTTTTTATTAAAAGCAGCCCAACAATAAAAGAGTGTCCTGCTCCTGCAAAACCTGAATTCGGATTTATAGGCAGATCTAATGTTGGTAAATCATCATTAATAAATATGCTGACAGGCTGGTCAAAACTCGCAAAAATATCGGTTCAACCCGGAAAGACCAGAACTATTAACCACTTCCTCGTGAATGAAAGCTGGTATCTTGTCGACCTTCCGGGTTACGGTTATGCCAAAGTACCTGTGAAGCTTAGGGAAAAATGGGTAAGAGCAACTGAACACTATATTCTTAAGAGAGAAAACCTGGTATCTCTTTTTGTGCTTCTCGATGCCAGACATAAACCGCAGCGATCAGATATTGAATTTATGGAGTTTCTGGGCATAAACAGTATACCGTTTGCAAGAGTCTTTACGAAAAGTGACAAACTTACCCTTACTGCACTTGAGAATTCAGTAAATTTCTATAATTCGGAAATGTTGAAAAACTGGGAGTCATTGCCTGTTTCCTTTATCACCTCAGCCGTAAAAGGTAATAGCAGGGATGAAATACTGAACTATATAGAAGAATCTATGAACAATTTTTCAAATGGCACCTGAAATCGGCCGGAATTTATAATTTTGTATTCAAATATAATCTCTTTACTTAATCATTAATAAACAGGAAAATGTTTGGAACGGCACCTATGAAACTCTTTTCGTGCAGGTCTTCAAAAGATCTGGCTCAGAGGATTGCAGATAAACTTGGAATTGAACTGGGCAAAAGTTCCGTCACCTGTTTCAGCGATGGAGAATTTCAACCATGTTTTGATGAATCTGTAAGAGGAAGTATGGTTTTTATAGTCCAGTCAACCAATCCTCCTGCCGATAATATTTTTGAACTTCTTCTTATGATTGATGCTGCAAAAAGAGCCTCTGCATACAAAGTGATTGCAGTTATACCCTACTATGGTTTTGCAAGGCAGGACAGGAAAGACAGGCCACGTGTTTCTATAGGCTCAAAATTGTCGGCTGATCTTTTAAGTACTGCAGGCGTTGACAGGGTAATCACTATGGATCTTCATGCTGATCAGATACAGGGCTTCTTCAATGTGCCGGTTGACCATCTGTTCGGATCGGCGATATTTGCACCGTACATTGAGAACCTTAAGCTCAAAAATCTTACTGTTTCAGCTCCGGATATGGGCGGATCTAAGAGAGCCAATGCTTATTCCAGACACCTTCAGTCAGAAATGGTATTATGTTATAAGCTCCGTAAAAAGCCAAATGTTGTAGAAGAAATGTCAATTATAGGTGAAGTGGAAGGGCGAAATGTTGTAATAATTGATGATATGGTAGATACCGCAGGTACACTTGCACTGGCAGCTGATATGATGAAAGACAGAGGTGCCACAAGCATAAGGGCATTTGCTACACACCCGATACTTTCAGGGAATGCTTTAGAAAGGATTAATAACTCAGCTATAGAGGAACTTGTTGTAANNGATATTTTTGCTAAAACTATCCAGGCTGTAGCAGAAAATCAGTCGATTAGCACAAATTTTGTATTCTGATTCCTTTGTCCTATATTTGCAAGCCAATTTTTTAATTAATATCAAACGTGTAATGGGGAGTTATTACGATGATAACTCTTAGTAGCACAATAACTCTTAGATAAATGAAGACAATAGAAATTAAAGGATTTTTCAGAACAGAATTAGGGAAGAAGAGTTCCAAAGAAATCAGAAAAACAGGTAACGTACCATGTGTTATCTATGGGAAAGAAAAGAATATTCACTTTTATGCGCATGAGAACAGTTTTAAAAACCTTGTATATACCCCTGCAGCACATCTGGTAAAACTAAGTATTGAAGACAAAGTATTCAATGCCGTATTGAAGGATATGCAGTTCCATCCTGTGAAAGATAATATTATGCATGCAGATTTTATTGAAATTCACGATAACAAACCTGTAGTGATCAATATTCCAATCAAAGTTACGGGCGATTCTGTTGGTATTATTGCCGGTGGAAAATTAAGTATTAAAAGAAGAACCCTGAAAGTAAAAGGTTTAGCTATTGATCTTCCGGAAGCTCTTCCTATTGATATCACTAATTTGAAAATCCATGAAGGGGTGAAAGTTAGTGAGTTATCTTACGACAAGATAGAGTTACTTGACCCAAAAAAATCGATGGTTCTCTCAATTGCCACATCGCGTGTTGCACAGAAAACCGATGAAGAGGTTTTGGCTGAAACAGCAGCAGCTGAAGCAGCAGCAGCAGCAGCAGCAGCAGGAGAAGCAGCTGCTCCTGAAATACCTGCAGCTAAGTAGAATCTGATTTTTTTTGTTAAAACATACAGGCTTGATGAAATATCTGATAGTTGGCCTGGGGAATATAGGTGAAGGGTACAAAGACACCCGGCATAATATAGGATTTATGGTATTGGATGCTATGGCCATGGAATCCAATATTTCTTTTATGGAAAGACGTTATGGTTCGGTTTGTGAGATCAGATACAAAGGACGAGATCTTTCCCTTCTCAAGCCATCCACATATATGAATCTCAGCGGAAATGCAGTGAACTACTGGCTCAAAAAGGAAAATATTCCACTGGAAAACATGCTTGTTATCGTCGACGACATTGCCCTCCCTCTGGGAAGCATAAGAATGAGATCAAAAGGTAGTGATGGTGGTCATAACGGACTGGCTCATATCAGCTCTGTACTGGCAACCAATGAATACCCAAGAATAAGAATAGGTGTCGGTAACAGTTTCCGGAAAGGAGCTCAAGTGGATTTTGTTCTTGGCAAATGGGACACCGAAGAAAAAAAATTTATGGAGGAAAGAACCTCAATTGTAATTGATATGATCAGATCGTTCGCATTTGCAGGGGTCGAGCTGACAATGACAGCTTTTAATAAAGCTGGTAAAGTGCCTCCTCCGGAAAAAGACTCCCACACACCCCTAAAGAGTGGCTAATCCTCTGAATGTATATGTATTTTAGTTTCAGGCTAATATTGAATTAATGGCTGATATTAAACCTATACGGATAGATAAGTTCCTATGGTCGGTAAGGATTTATAAAACCAGGAGCATAGCTTCTGATGAATGCCGGAAGGGAAGAATAATCATCAACGATATTCAGGTCAAGCCTTCAAGGGCAGTATTAAAGGACGAGATAATAACAGTAAAAAAACCACCTGTCATTTATTCTTACAAAGTTATTGAACCGATCGAAAACCGTGTCTCGGCAAAACTTGTCGGACAATTTATCGAAGATCTGACAACAGAAGAGGAAAAGGCGAAACTCAATATCCGGCAGTCTGTTGGATTTATCTACAGAGACAAAGGCACCGGTCGTCCTACAAAAAAAGAAAGAAGGATGATAGATAGATTTAAAGATGATTCCAACGACTCCCGAGAAGGTGGTATAAAGACGTAATATTTAAAAAATTTGTTGTAAAAGTAATTCGGCTTTAATTACAACATTTCACTTTTTTTTATCTTGCACTTAACAACTTCAGGAGATCATCAAAATGATGTGGCGCAGGTGCATATTTTTTATTAAATGGGGAAAGAAAATATCGAAAAGTATTCGGCCAGATATGGGCTCTTAAAATCTGTCGCAGGTTTTTGGCATAATAATGTCTTTTACAGGAAAGTCATTGTGCTTGGTCTCGAAAATATTACTCCCGATGATCCATTGATCTTTGCTCCAAATCACCAGAATGCATTAATGGATGCACTTGCAGTTCTCTTCACCCACAAAGGACAACCAGTATTCCTCGCAAGAGCTGATATCTTTAAAAGAAAGACAATTGCAGCAATACTTTATTTTCTTAAAATCCTGCCTGTTTACAGAATAAGGGACGGATTCAGGAGCCTTACAGGCAACGATGAAATATTTCTTAAGACGATTGATGTCCTGAAAAACAAGAACGGACTCGTAATTCTTCCTGAAGGGGATCATGTCGGATTCAGAAGGCTAAGACAGTTGAAAAAAGGGATATGCCGGGTTGCTTTTCAATCGGATGAAGCAACCGGTTTCACGCTTAAGATTAAAATAATCCCGGTAGGTCTTGAATTCTCAAACTACAGTAGATTCAGGCAGGTGCTTACTGTAGCATACGGGAAACCTATTGAAGTATCGGATTTCTTTGATTTATACAAAGTTAGTCCCGAGAGAGCGCTGAACGAGCTGAGATCAAGACTTTCCGATGAGATGAAAGGCATAATGGTGCACATCGAATCTGAAGAAGACTATGAAGCCATTGATGAACTAAGAAGCATGATTAATGGCAGATTCAGTGACGATATCAGGTTTCCGAAACTTTTCAGGGACAGAATCCTCGTTAATAAGGTAAATCTGCTTAAATCATCGAATCCATTGCTTTATGAGAGAATATGCACGCTTAGTATCAAGGTAAAAGAGAAAGCAAAAGAACTAAATACTGACTACAGATTGCTGGAAAAAAAGAGACACCCTCTCGGATGGCTGATTGCCGGTATGTTTTGTATAATACTGACATTTCCATTGTTTATTTATGGAAATATTTTCAATCTGACTTTCCTCGAAATTCCTAATCTGCAAATACGCAAAATAAAAGATCCACAATTTCACTCGTCAATCCGCTATGGGATTTCACTGGCCCTGGCATTTGTTTTCTTACCTGCTTATCTGGTTCTTTCACTCTTCATTTTTTCCTCATGGTGGCTGGGATTGCTTATTTTTCTAACCCTGCCCCTTTCGGGTCTCTTTGCCTGGAATTATTACCTTCAGTTCCGCAGAATAATAGGAGGATTCAGAATAAGAAGCCTTCTTAAACAAAACAATGAAGAATTCGATATTCTCAAAAGAAATCATACCGAACTGGTTAACCTGATTGCCGGATTATAAAATGAAGAAAGAGAAGCTGTTTGCAGGGAAAGTAGCCTGGATCACCGGGGCATCTTCAGGTATTGGAGAAGCACTTCTGCACGAATTTGTCAGAAGAGGCGCCACAGTTATAGCTTCATCAAATGATCTGCCCGGGCTGGAACAGGTAAAAACGGAATGTGGAGATAAATCAGTGATGGTTCATTGCGTCCCTTTTGATCTTGCTGAGACGTCCGGAATAGATAAAATAGTTGAGCAACAAGTCAGTGTTCTTGGTAGAATTGATTATTTACTTAATATCGGAGGTATAAGCCAGAGGGCAAGAATTGAGGAAACACCTTTATGGCTCGACAGAAAAATATTCGAGATCAACTATTTTGGAACAATCGCTCTTACCAAAGCAATTCTGCCTTTCATGGTGAAACAGCAATCAGGACATATTCTTGCAACTAGCAGTATTTCAGGCAGATTCGGATTTCCACTGCGCTCTGCCTATTCAGCTTCCAAACAGGCCTTGCATGGTTTCTTCGAAACGCTTTATCTTGAAAATAAAAAATTCAACATAAAAGCATCTGTCATTATTCCTGGCAGAGTAAGGACGTCAATCTCATTTCACGCGCTGGATTCTGAAGGTAAAGAGCATGGGAAACTTGACGATGGTCAGGCTAAAGGGGTTTTACCTCAACATGCTGCAGAAATAATAATCAGAGGAATATTAAAAAACAAGCGGGAAATCCTGGTAGGTAAAAATGAATTAATTATGTTGCATATCAGAAGATATTGTCCGTGGCTTTTCTTCAGGATTGCAGATAAAATAAAATCGATGTGATGAAAATGGAATATTTAAGAGCTTTCACAGAGTAACACGGAGAAGCACAGAGTTATTTCGTTAAATG
>PLML01000195.1 GCA_003141525.1 Bacteroidales bacterium | reverse complement strand
AACATTATTTTATATTTTACGTTTAATATATTAGGTTATATATAATAAGTTTAATATAATGTCATGCAATTTAAATGAAAGAAGAAAATATTAAATTAGAGCAGCAATCAATTGCTTTCGGGGACGATTACCGAACAAACTATCTGATAATCGTAGAAACCAAAAATGGGGAACCCATAAATACATATTTGGTTTGCCTGCATAATTTTTTGTTTTACCATGAGACGATGCCATATTATGTCATTAACCAAAACTGATAAAATGACAAATATGATAAATGGAGAAAACATATTTGTTTACAAAATATTCACTTATTCAACAATAGTGAATATAAATTTTTAAATACTTGTAAAACAGTTTATTATAAAGATTAAGCGAATCTACCCATTTATGCTATATTCTCTAATACATCTTAAACTACATAAGTGAATATTTATGAGCAAAAAACTAAGTTTTACGACAGCAGACTATCTGACATGGGATCAAAATTTAAACCTGATCAGAAAACTCATCGATGATAATGAATATCGAATGGCACTATTGATAAGTTTTGGAACCTTCTGGGGATTAAGGGTAGGTGACATACTTCGCATCCACTGGACAGATGTCCTTGATAAAGATGAATTTGTACTAATTGAAGGGAAAACAAAGAAAATACGCGAAATCAAGATTAATATCCAACTGCAAAAACATATACATTCCTGTTATGAAGCAATTAGGCCGGCCACCTTGACTGAACCAATATTTCTAAGCCAGAAAAAAACAACATTCAGCATCCAACGAATTAACGTGCTTCTGAAAGAGATTAAAAGTCGATATGGCTTGAAGATCCGGAATTTTTCCAGTCATTCTTTAAGAAAAACCTTTGGCAGGGAAGTGTTTGAGGCAAGTGGAACCAATGCGGAACTCTCGCTGGTCAAACTAAGTCAACTTTTCAATCATAGTAATACTGCTGTAACCCGCCGATACTTAGGTATTTCACAAGAGGAACTTATGCAAACTTATGATATGCTTAAGTTTTAAAGAGGCAGAAAATTTCTGATATATAAACTCTGGTTTCAATATTGCCATTAACATCAATTGCATTTTCGTACAATTATATTATGTGTTTATTAATTTAAGTTTAATAAGCAAGTAACCCATTTCTGGCTTAAAATTATATTTGAGTTCATTATTATTCAAAAAGTGGTATATTTCAAATGTCTTCCTGGACAGTACATATTATAAATTTAAATAAATGTTCCAGGTTCAGGTCAATGGAATTATTAGTGAAAATGAATTGGCGATTTATAAAGAAACTTTCAACATTTATAGGATAGAAATATTTCTTAAACCACATTTATTGAATCACATGAATGAAAGTGGAAGGTACATAATCGTACAATCTGATTAAACAATGTAAAGTACACATAAAAAGGCATAATCAGGGTATCCCCCCCTCCTTGGATATACGGTATTTTATACCCCCCGGGAGCTGTAGGTGCACCAAAAGTATTACCGGGCAAATTTCCATGCACTGCTACAAAGCATATTAAAATTATTTTTGGAAAAAATTTCCCAAAAATAAAATTCAGAGTCAAAAATAGAGATCAATTATTTAAAAACCTTTGAATTTTTTTCCAAAAGTTTTTCTGAAGTAAAAGCAAATGAAGCTCCCCGCCGCAAGCAGCGGGGTATCCTAAAACAAAACCAACTGTTTACTTTGATGCAAAACTACGTACTCCTTCTCAAGTCCTTGGTCTCGAATGTATTTCGATATACTTGTCTCATCTCCAAACTTACTGACTGTGTTAACAAAATACCCATCACTCCAAAATTCTCCTCCCCAAAGCTTTTCTTTCACCTTTGGATTCTTTCTGAAAACCTCTCGGGCCGTAATACTTTTCACAATCGCTATAATTTGTGTCGGACTCATTCTCGGAATCGATTGTATCAAAAAGTGGACATGATTATTGTCCGTCCCTATCTCAAGAAAGTGAAGTTCATATCTCTTTTCTATTTCAAGACATGTGTCCTTCAATGTTTTATCAACCTCTTTACTTACAACAACTCTCCGATATTTGGCCGGACATACAAAATGATACAACAATACCGAAACATTATGCGATTTATGAATGTATTCGCTTTCGCTCATACATACAAAGATATTACTTTTACGCCGCAAGCGGCGGGGAACTAACCCCGAAAGAGATTAGAATAATACGATATATGAACACATAAAGAAAAGACTTAAACGGACATTTTCAGTTTGACCTAAAAATATACCATACCAACAGACCGGAAAAATCGTAGACTCGGATAACATTGGTCCGGAATAAATTGACCAGTCATCCCTGGTCTTAAATAATTGTTGTTAATTTAAATATGCAAAGCGTAATCTGACTGAGCAACAGAGAAAACAGCAATGCTATTTACAATGTTTGCCTAGCGTTAAGTTAAATATATTATGGCGTATTTAATTAAAAATATTTGTATCTTTGAAAAAATTATACAAATGATACGATATACAGTTAAACTAACAAAAAGCGAGGTAGAAGAACTTATGAGCATTATCATTAAAGGTTCTCATACATCTCAAACATTTCGAACTGCTTATATTCTCTTAAATTGCGATGAAGGCAAATATTCAGAAAAAGTAACCAATGAACAAATAAGCAAAGTGCTTAAAGTTGGAATGCGAACCGTAGACAGGGTTAAGAAGAAGTTTATCGAAGAAGGTTTTGAATCATGCCTGGATAGACGACCCACTTCACGGATTTATGCGAGAAAGACAGATGGGGATGTGGAAGCAAAATTNNGACAAGATGGTTGAATTAAACTATGTTGAAAGCATTTCACATGTAACAGTGAGAAGCATGTTAAAAAAAACGAACTTAAACCTTGGAAAGTAAAAGGATGGGTTATCCCTCCGGAGCAAAGTAGTGATTTTGTGGCTAATATGGAACGTGTATTGGATGTTTATAGAAGACCCTACGACAAAGATTATCCGGTAGTTTGCATGGATGAATCACCTAAGCAATTAATAGAAGAAGCACGACACTCAATTTCTATGAAGCCAGGTCAGGAAGCAAGAGAAGATTATGAATATGTGAGGAATGGCGTAATAAATATATTCATGGCAAATGAACCGCTAAAGGGGAAGCGCTTTGTAGAAGTTACAGAAATTAAAACTAAAAAAGATTTGACAATGTTCATAAAAGGAATTGCAGATGAACATTATCCTAAAGCCAAACGGATAACATTAGTAATGGATAACTATAATACGCATACGGCATCGGCTTTCTATGAAACATTCAGACCAAAAGAAGCAAAAAGGCTATGGGATAGATTTGAATTTG
>PLML01000034.1:7811-24368 GCA_003141525.1 Bacteroidales bacterium | reverse complement strand
TTTCAACAAGTTTTTAACATTTATTTGTTTGTAACAATAGCCTGGACTTTTAACCTACTAAGTATGGTTATTCATACCTTTGAAACTATACTTGTGAATATTATTTCTTCTCTCTAAACAATTATAAATCAGAAATATAACACTAATGGCAAAACAAAGAAATAGCCCAAGGCCAACTGTAACCGCTTTACCTGATTTTGGTAAGGTTCCACCACAGGCAAATGATATGGAGGAGGCTGTTCTTGGTGCAGTTATGCTCGAAAAGGAAGCAGTTATAACGATTCTCGATATTCTTAAACCAGAGAGTTTCTACAGAGAAGCACATCAGAAAATATTTAAAGCAATATCCGATCTCTCTTCCAGGGAGTTTCCGGTGGATCTTTACACTGTTACCGAAGAACTTCGGTCTCACCATGAGTTAGAAAGTGTTGGAGGTCCTGTCTATCTTACCCAGCTTACATCAAAAGTTGTATCAGCAGCAAATGTTGATTATCATGCAAGGATTGTAGCGCAAAAATATATCCAGCGCGAACTTATAAGAGTATCTACCGAAATACAAACAAGATCTTTTGATGATACATATGATGTAACCGAGCTTCTCGATTATTCGGAAAATGCTCTTTTTCAGATTGCTGAAGGCAACATCAAGAGAGAAGTTGCTCCAATCAATGTGGTTATAAAGGAGGCAATAAGGGAGATCGAGGAAGCAGGTAAAAGGGAAGATGCCCTTGTTGGAACACCATCCGGATTCACAAAACTTGACCGACTTACATCAGGATGGCAAAAATCTGAATTGATTATTATTGCAGCACGACCCTCAATGGGAAAAACTGCATTTGCCCTTTCAATGGCAAGGAATATGGCTATTGACCATGGAAAAAAAGTGGCAATATTCTCATGCGAAATGTCATCTATTCAGTTGGTTAACAGGCTAATAATAGCCGAAACCGACATACCAGGTGATAAGATCAAAAACGGTCGTCTCTCTGAAGAGGAGTGGAAACAACTTGACACAAGGATAAAAAAACTGGTTCAGGCTCCGATATTCATTGATGATACTCCGGCAATTTCAATATTTGAGCTCAGGGCCAAGTGCAGACGACTGATGGCCCAGCACAAACTCGATATAGTGATAGTTGATTATCTTCAGCTTATGTCGGGACCTGAAAATGCAGGAAGCCGCGAGCAGGAAGTAAGTAATATTTCGCGTTCGCTTAAGAGTATTGCCAAAGAACTTAATGTTCCAATACTCGCTCTTTCCCAGCTTA
The DNA here is from genome assembly GCA_003141525.1 of Bacteroidales bacterium. Classification (GTDB taxonomy): domain Bacteria; phylum Bacteroidota; class Bacteroidia; order Bacteroidales; family VadinHA17; genus LD21. The sequence goes on along the minus strand of PLML01000034.1, from coordinate 23,100 downwards.
ACCGTTCAGTTGAAATGAGAGGAGGGACAAAACGACCGCTTCTCTCTGACCTTCGCGAATCGGGAGCAATAGAACAGGATGCGGATATGGTAGTCTTTATTCACAGGCAGGATAAATTTGGCATTCCAACCTTTGAGGATGGATCTTCTACCAAAGGGATCGCTGAAATTATTCTGGCAAAGAACAGAAATGGTCCGGTTGATGATGTTCGACTTAGATTCCGTGAGGAAAAAGCTCAATTTGTGGATATTGATGATTTTGATATAGATGCAAATCCGGAGATGAGCGGAGCACAGAGTATCACACTCGGATCCAAAATGAATCATGATAACCTTAGAAAACTTGGAGGAGGGTTCGATAACGAATCAGATATTCGTGACGAACCACCTTTTGCTTAATCAAACCGTAGGACTGCTCTTACTCCGACGCTTCTATATTTGACATCATCAAATCCGCAATAAACACCTAACTCGCCCAGGAATAGAATCTTACTTATACTGTACCCTATTTCAGTATAGTTCGGGTGAAAACGGGAGCCCAGGTACGAAAGACTGATATTTTCACGCATAAGAGTGTTACTCAGTCCCGGAAGGAGCTTCAGAAGTAAATAGGGTGTTGTGTATTTGAGATGGGTTTCAACATAAAACTCGGGCGTACTTAGAGAATAGAAATATGGTATCATGAAGGCATCTTCATAATTATTAAGAAGAAGAGGAAATGGCTGCGAATTTATATGGAAGAAGTCATAAAAAGTTAAATCTCTGTTATCCAGAAATCCTGCAGCTCTAATTCTCCATCTGAAGCTACTGAATGCTCCGATACTACTGTTCCGGGATACTTCAACCCTGAACATATCGAATCGTCTTAAGCCAGGAGTGAATTCACTGAACTTATTTATCCCGTGTTGCCAGGTCAGATCGAAAGTGGGCCAATCTGAACTGACTGGTATCTTGACTCCTTTATTAATTCTGTATCTCTGTAATGGTATATATGAAATTTTAGCAAGAAAGTCTAAATGCTTCTGGTTGTCCAATGCATTGATCGGATTGGATTCAGGAGACAGGTAACTGTTATCAGGAGTATTATCAGAATATACTTTCGAAGAGTTTAAAAATGAGAAGTTTGTCGTGTTTTGAAGTACCCTGCGATTCTCATAATCTGTTCTCAATTCGAGGGTTAAGCCATTAACTATCTCACTGGAATAACCAAATGTCAGATATCTGGATTCATACAACTTAAGGTAGTTTCTTTTCTGAAACAACGATGTAAGCGTATTTATAAGAGGATTAATTCCGCCACCATTATTGATATCTTTACTTTTAGCTCCGGCTCTTAGAAATAATTGCCTGTGCTTCACCTTGTCAAACTGGTAGTTTGTGTAAATTCCCCACATTAACTGCTTTCTGCTTAAGGCATAACGGATATCCGGGGAAAAAGTGAAAGTGGTATTGTTTTTCCACGATTTTGAGATGTTGAAATTTAAGCCATAATTAAAGCCATCAACTGTATTGAAACTAATGCTTTTCATATCAATCAAACCTCCATTCGTAAACCTGAATCCTGCAGTATCGGACCAGGAATATCCGAATACGATCTCACGTACTGTTCCTCCAAATTTGCTTTTCTTTTTCTTTTTAACTGCCTGAATTGTATCGGGTTTTGGTTCTTTGCCGCTGGTTGCTGATTTTATGCTGTCGCTTATTTTTATACTCCGTATCTCAATGTCCGACAGTGGGATGGGACGGATCCTGGCCCAGTAGGAACTATCTCTTTTATCAGCGTCTTTTTCTACGATCTGCGTTGTGTTATCCTTTATTTCAAAGTTTTTCCTGTTACTGTCATTGACGCTCTTTTCTGATTCTTTTTCCACGAGCCTGGCAAGCTTTGACATATCGCGGTTCGATAACTTATCTTTTTCCAGTATTTTGTTGATCTGTTGTTTTGATTTGGAAACAATAGTGTCAGAAGTTTTTTGACTGGTTCCCTGTTTGCCTGGATAATCAATTGACAGGGTAGCTGGTTTCTGAAGAGAAAGGTTAGGTCTGACTTCGGTATATTTTACTGAGCTTCCGTATCCGGCATCAGCTTTGAATCCGATGATCCCGATATTTATCTCAAATCTGTGACTTACCGGCATCCAGATTTCATCCTGAACTGGAACATACAGCTGCTGTATCCTGACTTTACCCATAAGATTCTCATTGGTAAGGTCAACACTCTGAAGGCACCAGAGATCTTCAATTATGTATATCGTGCCCTCGAACAGTTGCTGGCTTTTTCGTTTTGGAATTACCTGAATTTTATTTATTGTAAAATTTCCCTGCAATGATGAGCCGAGGTATTTATAATTATAATGAGAAAATGCATTTGGAGCAAGAGGTGATATAGCCATTTCTGCAAGAATAGGTTGATAAAAACTTGCCTGTATAAAACTCATTGGGGATATCTCATTCCCCTGAGAAGGGAAGGTGCTATTATACGATATCATTCTTTGAAAGTATTTGTCGGGTGCTGTAAACTCGATTTCATTAAATGATTCCATCAGGAATGAATCGCCTGCTTTAAATAACTTTTCCTCGCTTTTGGGTTTTGACCCTGCAGAGACTGAAGTTCCGTTGCCGGAAGACTCAATTTTCATTGATTTCTGCAATAACTTCGGTATCTTGTTGATAACCAGATTTCCCTTTAAATAAACCTCTGCTTTATAATAACTTACATTGTTCAGATAATAAGGAGCAAGTCCAATTGCCTTACGCATAATTATATATGCCGGATCTTCACCTGACGCAGATATTCTGACTTCAGGGATCTCGTAGTACTGCAGTGGAAGGATCACATCTTTTAATACATTCTCCCCGGATAAGAAAATATTAACATATATAGGCTGATAACCAAGACTCTGATAGATGACTGTATATTTTCCGGCAGGGAGACTTATTTCATAATCTCCCTTTGTATTTGAAGTTGTTCCCTGCCTTAGTTCCTGAATATAAACAGTAGCATATTGAATAGGATCGCCAGACTGGCTGGTTATTTTACCCTTAAGAATCTGTGCGTGTAAAAGAACGGTTGTCATTAGCACTAACAGAACTGTCAGGATAATATGTTTCATATAAACTCAATCTAATCCTTCTTCCCGGCAACAATGATAACTATTTCTCCTTTTGGTGATTTAGTCGCATAATATTCTGAAAGGAATGTTAAAGTACCTCTGATATTCTCTTCAAACATCTTACTTAATTCCCTCGAAACTGAGGCATTCCGATCGGGACCAAAATATAACGCTAAGTCGTCCAGTGTTTTTACCAGGCGGAAAGGTGATTCGTAAAAAATCATGGTCCTTGTCTCGTCAACTAGTCCCGCTATTCTTTTATTCCTTCCTTTTTTGGGAGGAAGAAATCCCTCAAAACAGAACCTGTCGCAAGGAAGTCCCGAGTTTACGAGTGCGGGTATAAGAGCAGTCGGACCAGGGAGAGTTTCCACCGGGATCTCTTTTTCAAGGCATGTCCTGACAAGTAAAAAGCCGGGATCTGAAATACCTGGAGTCCCTGCATCTGAAACAAGGGCAATTGTCTGTCCCCCAAGAATCTTTGAACTGATCGATTCTACACTTTTGTGTTCATTGAACATGTGATGCGACTGAAGTGGCGTTGAAATATTATAATGATTAAGCAACTTTCTTGTCTGACGTGTATCTTCGGCAAGGATAAGGTCAACACTTCCAAGAATTTCTACCGCCCTGAAGGTAATATCCTTTAGATTACCAATAGGGGTAGGTATCAGAAAAAGTTTACTCATTTGACGGAAGCTTGAGTTTTACGAGATCAAGAAGTTGTATGATTGCCTCATTTTCAGCATTTTTATCCGTATAATTCATAATTATAGTCATAGCATCCTGGATACTTTCAGCATTATCGAGCCGTGAAATTGCCTGTGCGTATGCATCTTTATTGCCATCGAATATTTCACCTATAAAAAGGAACTTGTCGCTGATACCTATTGCCTCAGATAAACTGACAATTCGTTTAGCCTTCAGGTGATCTGACAGATCCTTTTCAGGCTTTATACTTCCTAGCTGCTCTTCGTAAAGGTCGACGGGACGATTGAATTTATCAGCGATAATAGGAGCCTCGGTTTCATTTTTCTCAGGGCCTCTAGATTCCTTTTGTTCCTGTTTTTCACGAACAGGCTCATCTTTAGCAGGTCTAATATCACCGAGATTTTTGAGTAGAGCGATTACCTCACCGGCACTTCTGCATTTCGATTTCGCGAGTTCTACCTGCAGTGCCGGCACACCTGGGTATCTCTTAAGATCATCAATTATTTCAGAAGCTTCATTGAGATCTTTAATAATTAAATCGATGGTTGAGTTGAAATCCATACATTTTGATGTTAATATAACAAACCATTTTCTTTATTTTGCAAAAGTAACGATTATTCAACAAGTCATCGATGAATAAAACTACAATTAAGTTTTGAAAACAGACATTCATTACAGATGGACTTTCTTGAAAATTCAGTAAGAGCAACCGGGAAAAAAGGATCTATTGAGGTAATAACAGGTTCCATGTTTTCAGGTAAAACTGAAGAGTTGATCAGACGATTAAGAAGGGCACAGTTTGCAGGATTAAAGGTGGAAATATTTAAACCTTCACTCGATAAGAGATACTCTGAGACCAGAGTCGTTTCTCATGACGACAAATCGATCATTTCAACTCCAGTCGATAATGCCTCGGCAATTTTATTGCTGGCTGGCGATGTCGATGTTGTCGGAATCGATGAAACACAGTTTTTTGATGATTCTATTATTGAAGTTTGTAATACGCTGGCTGATAATGGGATCCGGATAGTTATTGCCGGGCTTGATATGGATTTTATGGGCAAACCTTTTGGGCCCATACCTGCTCTTCTTGCTGTTGCAGAATATATTACAAAATTGCATGCTATTTGTATGCGGTGCGGTAATCTTGCACAGTATTCCTTCAGAAAATCAGAAGATGCTCAGGTAGTGCTCCTTGGTGAAAAAAACCTCTATGAACCTCTTTGCAGGAATTGCTATAATGCAGCCTTAAATAAATGACCATTGAAACTCATTTCATCTGATATTGCCCGGATTGTAAAAGGTAAACTAACGGGTCCTCCCGATCTTTTAGTTACTGAGATCGTAACAGACACACGTCAGTTAAGTATAACTGATAGTCTTCTTTTCTTTGCGCTAAAAGGCAAGAATCATGACGGTCATAATTTCATTGACAGCCTGTATCTGAGAGGTATCAGGATTTTCGTAACAGAAAAACTTCCTGAAGAGGTTGAAAGATATAGTGAAGCAGCATTCATAGTGACTGTCAATACGGTTGAGGCATTGCAATTATTAGCTTCATTTAAGCGAAAATCCTTTAAATCACCTGTAATAGCAGTCACGGGAAGTGCCGGCAAAACTGTTGTCAAAGAATGGCTGGCCGATATCCTTGGCCTGACGACCTCAGTGATCAGGAGCCCTAAAAGTTATAATTCCCAGATAGGAGTGCCGCTTTCAGTCCTGAAACTGGAGGACAAATATAAGCTGGGAATATTTGAGGCCGGTATATCATTGCCTGGTGAAATGACCAGACTTCAGCAGGTAATCGATCCTGATATTGGCGTAATAACGAATATTGGTGATGCCCACAGGGAGAATTTTCCCGATAATAAAACAAAGGCAGAGGAGAAACTTAAACTTTTTGTAAATTCCTCTTTAATAATATATTGCCGCGACCATGAACTTATCCACCAGTTAATTCATAATAATGAAACTTTAAGATCAAAGAAACTGGTGGACTGGTCCTACGAAAATACCGGGGCAAAGATTTTTGTTGAAAAGAGTTCTTTATCAAATGGTCATACCGGCATCAGGATGAGCTTCAATGGTATTACTAACGATTTTGAGATTCCATTCTCCGATAGGGCTTCAGTTGAAAATGCAATTACTGTTGCATCTGTGTGCCTTGCTTTGGAAACACCGGTTGAAATTATTTCCAGAGGGATTGCAGGACTTGTCTCGGTAGCTATGAGGATGGAGTTGAAAAGCGGTATCAATAATTGCCAGCTGATAGAGGATTATTATAATTCAGATCCCGGGTCACTCAGAATGGCACTTGATTACCTTAAATCGCAGGATGGCAGAGAAACTACCTTGATACTTTCTGATTTTGTTCAGAGCGGAAGAGATGAAAAGGATTTGTATAGTGAGGTATCGGGTCTGATAAGAAAAACAGGTATTAAGAAGTTTATAGGGATTGGAAATGCACTTGTCAGAAATAGCGTTTTATTTGATAAGGGATCCAGATTTTTCTATACAACTGATGAGTTTGTCAGTAGTTTAAATAATTCTGAGTTTAGAAATGAGATAATACTTCTTAAAGGAGCACGTATCTATGAGTTTGAGAAAATAGGTAAATTGCTTGAACAGCAGATTCATCAGACGGTTCTTGAGATAAACCTGGATGCCATATCTCACAACCTTAATGAATTTCGCAGACATTTAAATCCGGGTACGCAGATTATGGCAATGGTTAAAGCATTTGCTTATGGCGCCGGACCGGCTGAGATATCAGCCCTGCTTGAATACCAAAGGGTAAGTTATCTGGCTGTGGCCTATGTTGATGAAGGAGCAGAGTTGAGAAACTCGGGTGTAACATTACCGATAATGGTCATGAATCCTGATCCTTCAGCATCAGAATTAATGATAAAATATTCTCTTGAACCTGAAATATATAGTCTTTTATCTTTCGATCAATTTGCAGCGGTGGCTTCAAGACACGGACTTATAAACTATCCTGTTCATATTAAAATTGATTCAGGAATGCACAGGCTAGGCTTCATGCCGGAAGATATTGATGTCCTGGCAAATAGAATTAAAGAACAGGAATGTTTAAGAGTCGTGTCGGTATTCTCCCATCTTGCAGGAAGTGAAGACCCGGCACTCGATCATTTTAGTCACCATCAGGTAGAAGTTTTTTTAAGAGCAGTTGAACATATCCATGAAACAACAGGATACCATTTTCTTCGTCATATTCTGAATTCTTCAGGCATTGCACGCTTCCCTCAATACCAGTTTGAAATGGTGCGACCGGGAATCGGGATGTATGGTGTCGGGCATTTTGAAGGTCTTGATATTAGAACTGCCGGATGTTTCAAGACAAGGATTTCACAGATTAAGAGGATAAGAGCAGGTGAACCCGTTGGTTACGGATGTGCAGATATATCTGAAAATGAAAGAATTATCGCTATACTTCCTGTTGGCTACGCTGATGGTTTGAACCGTAAACTGGGTAACCGGAACGGGAACCTGTTTATTAAGGGTGCGAGGGTTCCGATAATAGGTAATGTATGTATGGATATGTGTATGGCGGATATTACCGGACTGCATGCTGATACAGGTGATGAAGCCGAAATTTTCGGTGAAAAAATTTCAATCGATGAGATTGCTGAAAAATGCCAGACTATTCCCTATGAGATACTTACCTCAATTCCAAGACGTGTGAAAAGAGTTTTCTTCAGGGAGTAGTCACAACATATTTGTGCTATTAACGGGTCAGCCCAGTTCACTTATAAGTTCAAGCTGTTTCCCGTCGAGGATGCTAATCCTTTTTCCTGAAATTTCAATGATTCCTTCATGGGCCATATTTGAAAGTGTTCTGATAGCATTCGAAGTAGTCATATTTGACAGGTTGGCGATATCTTCACGTGGCATTAACACCCGGATTGTTTTACCATCTGCTTCAAAACCATATGTGTCGCGCAATACCAGGAGCGATTCAGCGAGACGCCCTCTGATATGTTTCTGGGTTAGCGATACAATCCTGTTGTTTGAAAACCATAATTCGTCAGCAATGACTTTTATTAATTTTATTGAAAGGTCCGGGTTTTTCTTCAGGATCGCGACGAAAATATTTTTTTCAAAAATACATATTGCTGAATCTTCAATTGCTATAGCTGATACTGACCATGGGCTATCAGAAAATAATGCTTTATATCCAATAAACCCCTGTTGGCGGACCATCCTGAGTATCTGTATTCTTCCACCAACTCCTTCCTTAAAAACCTTTACTTTACCTGAGGCCAGGCATATCAATCCGCGTGGCTTTTCTCCTTCTTTGAATAAAAACTGCCCCTTTTTAATTATTGACATGGTATGCTGATTAACAAGGATTTCTTTGTCTTTCTGATTTAATCCTTTAAAAACAGAGGAAGATCCTTCGATACACAGCTCTATATACGGATTAAGATATTGCATTAAATGATCAGGTTTAGTAGCATATCATGGTTCTAAAAGAAACTTCAGTACCGTGCAACCAAAGGCATTCTTCTTCCTGCTCCGAATGCCTTTGATGAGATTCTCAGAACTGGGGGTGCCTGGTATCGTTTGTACTCATTGAAGTCGATCATCCTGATAACTTTTAAAACGGTCTCCTCATCAGCCCCTTCCTTTATGATTCGACTTGCAGGTTTCTGCAATTCGATATACTGATATAAAATTGAATCAAGTATGGTGTAGTCTGGAAGTGAGTCAGTATCAAACTGGTCAGGTCTTAACTCGGCTGAAGGTAATTTTTTGATTATATTTTCAGGAATGATTTCTCTTTCCCTGTTAATGAAGCCTGCAAGCCGGTAAACATCTGTTTTATACACGTCACCAATTACGGATAATCCACCGGCCATATCTCCATACAGAGTTCCATATCCAACTGCAGCTTCGCTCTTGTTAGATGTATTTAATACAATGCATCCATATTTATTTGAAACAGCCATCAGCAGAATAGCTCTGGTGCGGGCCTGAATATTTTCTTCAGTAACATCACGATTAGTCCCTTTGAATACAGGCGCAAGATCTACCTCGAAAGCGTTGAATGGCTTTTCAATATTTACAATATCATAATGCACTTTAAGAGAATTGGCAAGTGTTACAGCATCAGTCACAGAATGATCAGATGAGTATCGGGACGGCATAAGAAATGCTCTCACGTTTTCATTACCAAGTGCTTCCACTGCAAGACAAAGGCAAAGAGCAGAATCTATACCACCCGAAAGTCCGATAATACTGTTTTTTAAACCTGTTTTTGTAAAATAATCGCGCAACCCTGTCACCAGAGCCTTGTGTATAAGAGAAATAGAGTCAGGTTTAGTTTCTTTCCCAGCAAGTGATTCCGATTTAATGTTCTCAAAGGAGTAGGTCTCAACTGCTTCTTCGAAAAAAGGAAGTCGATTAAATATTTCACCCTTTTCATTTACCAGGATAGAGGCACCATCGAATATAAGTTCGGTATTTGCACCTGTCTGGTTAACTGATATTACAGGTATTTTGTACTTTAAGGCTTTAGATGTGAAGATATTTTCCTTTGCTTCAATTTTGCTGTAAGAAAATGGCGAAGCAGCAATATTGATTATTATATCCGGATTCTGTNNTCGTCCCAGAGATCCTCGCAAATTGTAATAGCAAGCCTTAATCCTCTGAATAAAAAAACCGAAAACTGTCTCTCAGGTTCAAAATACCTGTATTCATCAAAGATGTCATAGGTTGGCAGCAATGATTTATTTGCAGAATATATAATTTTTCCCTCCGACAGCAACAGAGCCGAATTATATAATTTTTTTCCGTCAGGTTTTTTGTTAATCGTTGGAGAACCTACAATCGCAGCTATCCCGGTACATTCTTTGGCAACCTCAATCACAGTCTGGTCGCATTTTTCTATAAAATCAAGCCTGTCAAGCAAGTCAAGCGGAGGGTATCCTGGAATACAAAGTTCAGAAAAGATAATAAGATCAGATCCCGCTGCTTTTGCTTTTTTGATTGCCTTGCAGATTAAATCCTTATTACCGGTAAAATTCCCGATATGATAATTCAGTTGTGCAACCGTAAATTTCATCAGTACTAAGTTAAAAGTTAACACCAAACCTGAAACTCAGTATCTTATGCGACACTTTGTCAGCTGGCTGACTGCTATTCTCCTTTGTAATATCAAGAAAATTATTGTCAAAATTCAAGCCAAATAAAAGTGCCGTGGTACCACCAAGAGAATATTCAACACCTGCAGTAATGTGGTAAGAAAGGTTGAACATTCTTAATTCATTTGAAGCATTTTCGTCTGTGACATTGAGAGATGGAATATCAGCTCTTCTGCTTATAACAATTTTAGGATCCAATCCTAAATCGGTGAAATAAGTAACATATCCGATCTGGTTTGTCTGAAGTTTTAATCCAATAGGAATTATCAGGTATTGAATTTTATATACCACAGGATTGCCAGGCAAGACTGTCAATTTGGATTTTGAAAACTCCAGCACAGTTGTATCGCTGCTTACCAGCCTGCCTCCGGCTCTCATAAGACTTATTCCCGTTGAAAAGGAATAGTTTGGTGTGAAATACTTATTATATGTCAGGCCAAAGTTGAAACCGGCCCGTGCGCCATCATTTTGCACCTCTTTAATATCTGTCGAGAACCAGCTTATAACCGGATCGGCATGTACTCCGAAACTTATTATTTGCTGGGCATTTGAAATAATCGAGGAGAAAATTAATATTAGAAAGAGAGTATTTTTTTTTACTCCTGATATAAATTTTTGATTACTTATCATATTCTGAAGTTTAAACTTTATGATTCTTTGTGCTTTAGAGCCCTGGTGGCAACAAGAAAACACACATTTTCTTAATTTCATTTCATATGTAAAAATAACAAATAATAAGAGAAGTTATTGTATCGTTTATTTTAGTAGCCTTGTAATGCGAAAAGTGTGTATTTTAGTCTGCATAAAAAGAATATTATGAGAATCAGGTTTATAACTTTTGTGTTTTTATTGCTGGTTGCAGCTTTTACAACCTCTTGCAAAAAAAATCATTATAAGGTTAATACATCATCAATCAAAGTAAATATTAAAATAAAAAGGCTCGAGAAAGACCTTTTCACATTGAATCCCGATGAAATTATACCGACGGTTCCTGCTCTTAAAAAGAAATATGGTGGTTTTCTTCAGTTATTCAGTTTAGTGATAAATACCGGTGATATTAATGAACCATCATTTGGCGATTTACTTCTCCGGTTTTGTTCAGATAAACAGAATAACGATGTCTTTGCCCTGACGATGAAAAAATTTCCCGATATAAATTCAGTTGAAACGGGGCTTGAACGAGCCTTCAGTCATTATCTGTATTATTTCCCTGAGAGAAATGTTCCGGCAATATTTACTTGTATAACTGGATTTAATAATAGCATAATAGTCGGAGATTCATTACTTGGAATAGGTCTTGACAGGTATCTGGGAGCCGATTGCGAATATTACCCGAGGCTTAATATTTACAAATATATTGCTGCCAGGATGACGCCTGAGAATGTTGTACCTGACTGTATGTATGGATGGGGCGCTTCTGAATGGGATTTTTCAGCACTTAAATATCCGGTTGACAATGTATTGGCAGAAATTATTCACAACGGTAAGCTTAAATACTTTGAAAAATGCATGTTACCGGAAACCTCCGATGAAATTATTTTTGGTTTCACTCCCGGGCAGATGAAATTCTGCCGGAATAATGAAAGTCAGATGTGGCTATATCTTGTTGAGAATAATCTTCTGTTCAGCAGCGATCAGTTTAATATACGCAAGCTGACCGGGGAAGCTCCCTTTACAAGCTATTTTACAAAGGAATCACCGGGAAGGGCAGCCATCTGGCTTGGTTTCAGGATTGTCGAATCATTTATGATGAAAAATCCCGGAATAAAAATTGAGAAGATGATAAAGAATACAGATGTTCAGGGGATTCTGGAAAAGGCTAAATACAGCCCCTAGTAGAAATGAATAGGGACATGCCACTGCATGTCCCTATATTGATTTCTTAGATTGTAATACTATTCAGGATGAATAGCCTCAACGGGGCAAACATCAGCACATGCACCACAGTCAGTGCAGACATCAGGATCAATTTTATAGATGTCGCCTTCTGATATTGCTTCAACAGGACATTCATCGATACATGTTCCGCAAGCAGTACAATCGTCATTAATTTTGTAAGCCATTTCGATTATTTTTTTGATTAACTAATTATAATTGGGCACAAAATTACCTTAAATTTTTTAATTGAAAAAGAAACATGATAAATATATGAATATGTTATTCCTTGCTCATATAACTTTCAGATAGTAAAAATTGTATACAAGCCAACCCAGATTTGCCATATCTGTCTCAAGACCGTTTTCATCAAGGCATTAATAAATATTTAATATGGACGAATTAAAAATCCAGACTTAATGACAAATAAAAAATTCTCGGAAGAATGTAACCATTATCGATACCCCAGGCCCAGTCGGCCCTGATGAAATACCCAAGAATCGAAGCTCTTGCTCCTGCCCCAAAACCTTCCACAATAGGACTCCTGTTTGAATCAAGAGTAACTGTAACCGGACCATTGGTGATCGTTTCGGTATCGTAGCCATTTTTACCCGACCATGGGGATTTTCCCGACCAGGCTGTTCCTACATCACCGAATCCAATGATTTGTAAACTGTTAAGAAAATTGGATTTAAGAGGATGACCAGCAAGATACCTGATGACCGGCCATCTTAATTCACTGTTTATGAGGGCAAAGCTGTTCCCGTTTCTTACATTTTGCGAGAAACCCCTCATATTGGTTGCAAGCGCCTGAAAACCGTAGTTTACATTAGGTGTTACCGGTACCGTACTATCGAACATCGGGACTTTATTAAAAAGATATCCCATCCAGTTATCAACACCGCCAAGATAGTATAACAGTTTGGTAGGGCCAAAGGAAGTACTGGCTGCAAACCTGTTTGCCCANNCATATCGGATTTCTTACTGGTCAGCTCTCTGTAATATTCACCGAATATCTTAAACCTGGTTCCATAGTAAATATTAATAGTTCTTTGACGCGTATTATCAAAAATTACTTCTCCTTTAAGACTGGCCCATTGTTGTGAAGTGTTTGGATAGTTGAGAGTAGCCATATCAGTTGCCTGAATTACATGCCGGTCATATCTGTACGAAAGTGTTCCTTTCAGTGCCAAAACAGGTGTAATAGGCTTGGCAAGGGAAAAATGTATATCCTGTGAGTAAATTTTAAAATATGTTGAATCAGAACTGGAATAGGTCTCCCTGTGATATATTAACTGCTTGTCAAATGTCCCTTTAAGGTTCTCTACGCTCACCAGGTACTCATTGCTGTTAAAATCCCCGGCGAACCTGAATCCTCCCGTGATCCGGTAATCCTCAAACAAATCGACTGTTCCGAATTGGGTCAGAAGGTTTACTCCGGGATTATAATATGGAGCTCCACCGCTATAAACCTGGTAAGAGTTATTAAGAAAACTAAAGTCGATCTGCGTAGCAATATAATTATTATAAAAGGATGTCTCATAAATTCTTATCAGAGGGAGGTTAATATGCCCTGTATCGAGGTCGATATCCATATATTTTTTCCGCCATAGCTGATCATAATAGTTCTGTTTTTCTTTTTCAAATATGTAATGATTTATATCAATAGGTTCATTCTTTATATAATACTCATAAAGTGGTTTAGTAAGTGTGTCCCTTCTTTTTTTATCTTCCGCAACAAGCCATTGCCGTAACTGTTCTATGCTGTCAGCTTTATGGAAATATTGATTTTTTTCGTTCCGAAGTTTAGTGTTCACCATCTCCTCCGGAAGCACTGGATTTGACTGGTTCTGGAGCCCTTTTCTTAAAACATACTTCCTGTCTGTAAAAAGAACTTCACCGAATGGGTCATTTACGTTCACAACTGAATGGTTCATTATGTTCCTGTCATAATTGGTGGAAGGCTGGGAATTAATATAATACCGATAGTGAGCAATCGTATCAATAAAACTGATTGAGCTGTCGAATTTTGCAGTGTATCTGTTAAATATCCCGTTTTGATTGCCTATGTATGTAAATTTATTTTTTGCCACCTCTGATGCCTGAAACCTGTCGGCGTATTTACCTTCTGAAAGTCTTGTCAGGACATTATTTCTTTTGGCTAAATCGTATGTAAAAAGATCGAATGTCTGTGATACTTTTTCAAAAGGACTTGCCGTATTTGTCAGGGTATCAGATAGTCTGTTGGATGAAAAAATTATTTCGTCAGGGGAATCTTTCATGAATGAAGGATTAAGATCATCTGCTACATCCCTTGTGATCTGCTCATTAGTTCCGGAAGCGATAGTATGAATATATATATCCGTAATGCCATCTTTTACAGCGGAAAAGACCAGACGTGATCCTTCAGGAGAATAAGAAAAATCGAGAACTTTATCGAAATAAAGAAGAACTCTTTTTGTAGTTGTTTTTTCATCGACCCTGTAAAAATACATTTCAAGGTCAGATTTTTCATCATTAATAAATGTCAGAATTTTTCCACTCGGGTGCCAGGCAATTACGGGGTAAGTATTATCAACGATCTGCTCGAATTTTGGCTCTTTCCTGAAAATAATTTTTCGTTTCCCTGTTGCCTGGTTGTAAAGCCAGATTCGCTTCCTCCCCCAATCATTGGTCACATAAGCGATATAATTGCCTGCCGGACTGACTTTTACCTGCTGGTAGATCTGTTCTTTTTTTGATTTTCTGATAGTGTTCGCATCATCAGCCGGAAGACTTTTATCACCGGAGAACTCTTGCATGTAATACTTTTTCCAATCTTTCAAAAGGTCTTTGAGATTCTGCCCTATAACATAAAGTAAGCCATCATCAATATTCTTATAAATTTTCGTCAGGTAGATTATATTGCTGAGAAGCGCATCACCATACTGTTTACCAATAAATCTCCAGAAAGACTCACCTGCATCTATTGCATCATCGTATTCAAGATGGTTGATTTTTTTGAATTTACCCGATTTAAATCCGTCTTTTACCCTGTTTTCAGCCTCATAATCCCAGCCGCCGCTAACATAACCAATGAGCCCTTTAATGTACCAGTCTGGCATGTTGATTAATGAGGAGTTTGATATTCTGTCTTTTACATCGGCATTGTATAACATTTCATTGATTATCACTTCGGTAATGGAAGCTGCAATCTGGCGCTCAAATGCCTTATGATCGCCTTCATAATAAAGCATTACTTTATTNNAAAAAATCCTCGATTTCAGCCAGCTTCTTAGCGGCATAACCAGCTGTGAACTGAGCCAGATCTCGTCCGTACTCATTAAAATAGCAATCAAAATTGTCAAACCTGTAAAACTGCCAGTAGAAATCGTAGTACTGGACTCTATTTTTACCGAAAGACATCTGAAGGCCATTATAAAACTGACCA
>PLML01000034.1:0-7730 GCA_003141525.1 Bacteroidales bacterium | reverse complement strand
TCTGTTTTAAACTATCTAAAAATCTCAAACTTTATTATTTTTACATCGCATTAATTGGTTAAATTCTTCGGCTTGATTTTTGCAATATACCTTGCAACCAAATGATTCCGGGAATTGTCATATGAGCGAAATTGATTTTTCATTTTGTATATTTGTAAAAAATTAAATAATAATTCTTCAAACACTAAAATACCAGATTGATATGAAACGAGTATTCTTTATTTTTTCTCTGCTGATTTTCGGGATTATCGCAAAATCGCAGGTTGCAACAACCAAAATGCAATTATCAGCGACTGAACATGATTTTGGAACCTTTAAAGAAGAGGCAGGGAGACAGACTTACGATTTTATTGTTACAAATACAGGCATTGAGCCACTGGTAATTAAAAATGTTGTAGCATCATGTGGCTGCACGACACCAGACTGGACAAAACAGCCAATTCCTGCCGGAGGTAAAGGAAAGGTTACTGCAATTTATGATCCCGCCAACAGACCGGGACAATTCAATAAAACACTTTCAGTATATACAAATACAAAACCTGAAGTTGTTGTTCTTGTTATTAAAGGTGAAGTAATTCCGCATGAAAAAACTACTGAAGAGTTATATACATTCGTAGTGGGAGGTGTAAGATTTGAAAGTAACCACCTGGCATTCACAAATGTTAAGAAAACCGAAAAGAAGATGAGGGTGATGCAGTTGATAAATACGTCTGCCGAACCTGTTAAAGTTGAATTTGATGCTTTACCGGCTCACCTTACTCTGATATCAAATCCAGAAACCCTCAAACCCGGCCAAAAAGGGATGGTTGAAGGAACTTACGATGCAACAAAAAATGCTGGCTGGGGAAATATCAGCGATATGGTAAAAATAAAACTGAACGGATTGATTCAGGAGAATTTATATTATTATGTATCAGCAAACCTTGTTGAAGATTTTTCTTCATTAACAAAGGAAGAATTGGATAATGCTCCGGTTTTCAAAGTCGAATCGACAACTGTTGACCTTGGTAAAATAAAAGGCTCAACACAAAATGAAGTTGAGTTCAAATTTAAAAATGAAGGCAAAAGAGACTTGTCGATAAGGTTTATTAGATCTACATGCG
The DNA here is from genome assembly GCA_003141525.1 of Bacteroidales bacterium. GTDB lineage: Bacteria > Bacteroidota > Bacteroidia > Bacteroidales > VadinHA17 > LD21. The sequence goes on along the minus strand of PLML01000034.1, from coordinate 6,627 downwards.
GTTGTACAGCAGTCCAGCAGGGAAATCAGGGAGTAGGCATTAAGTCTGGGGAATCCAGTAGTATCAAAGCTGTATTTAACTCAGGCACTTATTCCGGGAAAGTTACTAAAGCAATTTATGTTTACACTAATGATCCTAAGAATTCGGAAGTTGTGTTGATGCTTACCGCCGATGTTGAACAACCAGCCCCGGTAAAATAATTAATGGATAATAAAAAAGAATTTAAAAGCTCATTAAAGGTACAAGCAGGGATTCCTCAACCGCCAAGTATTAACCCTGACGTTCTGATAAAATCGGGACGAAAGAAGCGAAATAAATATTCAGCAGATGAATTTGTTTCCGGAATCCTTTCCGGCAACAGAACAATTTTAAGTCAGGCTATTACTCTGGTAGAGAGTTCGTTGCCGGCGCACTATGAAACTGCACAAGCTATAATCGAAAAATGTCTGCCATTCAGCTCCAGATCAATCAGGATTGGTATAACAGGCGTTCCGGGAGCCGGGAAGAGTACATTTATTGAGACCTTTGGATTACATATTTTAAGTGAAGGACGAAAACTTGGTGTTCTGGCAATAGACCCCAGCAGTAAACAGACAAAGGGAAGTATCTTGGGTGACAAGACAAGAATGGAGCAACTCAGTGTACATCCTGAAGTTTTCATCAGACCATCGCCTACCAGAGGTACTCTGGGCGGTGTTGCAAGAAAAACACGAGAAACAATAATTCTTTGTGAGGCAGCAGGATTCGATACAATTCTGGTTGAGACAGTTGGTGTGGGGCAATCAGAAACATCAGTCCACTCGATGGTCGATTTTTTCCTGCTTCTGATGCTTGCCGGTGCCGGTGATGAACTTCAGGGAATCAAACGTGGAATAATGGAGATGGCTGATTTGATTGCTATTACAAAAGCAGACGGCGCTAATAAACTGATCGCGGAGAATGCCCGGTTATCATTTCAGAATGCTCTTCACCTCTTTCCAAAAAAGGCATCGGAATGGGTGCCTCAGGTGCATACCTGTTCCGCCCTGGCTAACACAGGCATAAAAGAACTCTGGAAAATAATAATGGAGTACTTTGCTTTGACAAAGAATTCAGGATATTTTGATACATTCAGAAAGGAGCAGGCGGTCATAAGAATGCATAATACAATTATAGAGTACCTGAATAACTCGTTCTATAATTATAAGGAGGTTAAATTACTTGTTCCTGGTATTGAACGTCAGTTACACGAAGGAAAAATAACCTCATATAAAGCAGCCATAATTTTGCTTGATAAGTATTTCAAAAAGTATACTGAACAATAATTCTTATCTTTGCAGGCTAATATAAATTTTGATAAGTTACAAATTCAAAAATAATGTATATGAAAAAGGTCATTTATCTGTTTGTTACAGTTACTATAATGTCTTCATGTTCTTCAAAACCTCATTACACCGTAGTTGGGAATATTGATGGATCCGATAGCATTACCTTCTATCTTCAGAAAAGAGAAGCCGGCAAGACAGTTTCAATCGATTCTGCAGTTTCAAGGAAAGGCACATTTACTATGAAAGGCGGAGTAATTGATTATCCTCAGTCGATTCAGCTTGTTGCCGGGAATACAAAGAAAAGGACATCATTTTACCTTGAGAACTCGGAAATAACTGTTAAAGGAAGCCTTGATTCACTTTTTAAAGCAAAAGTAACCGGATCAAAGAGCCAGGATGAGTACGATGCTCTCATCAATTCTAATAAGCCGTTGAGTGATAAATACTCCAGATTCGTTAACAGATATCAGGTCGCAAGTCAGTCTGGTAATGCAGCAACAGTTGCCATGCTTGAAAAGCAGCTTGATTCTATTCAGGTTGAAATGTCAAATCTCGAGAAAAACTTTGTTAAGACTCACCCGTCCTCTTACGTGTCTCCTTCAATTCTGGTAAGCCTTAGTTATGAGATGGAAGCAGATGAGATCGAATCGATGGTCAATGGTCTGGATACTTCAATTTCAGCTTTACCTCCGATTAAAATTATGAAAGAGAGAGTTGCTGTCATGAAATCAGTAGCTATTGGACAGAAAGCACCTGATTTTACACTGAGTGATGTTAATGGTAATCCGTTAGCCCTTTCATCAAAGATAGGTTCTAAACTATTATTGATCGATTTCTGGGCATCATGGTGTAATCCCTGCCGCCAGGAAAACCCGAATGTAGTGAAAGTTTATAACGAATTTCACAAAAAAGGATTTGATGTTTTCGGTGTTTCTCTTGACCAGAAAAAAGAGCCCTGGGTTAAAGCAATAGCAGATGACAAACTTTCCTGGACCCATGTTTCTGATCTCCAGTACTGGAATAATGCTGCTGCTAAATTATATGCAGTGAATTCAATTCCGGCTAATTTTCTTCTTGATGAAACCGGCAAAATAATTGGCAAAAACCTTAGGGGCGAAGCTCTGTATAATAAAGTATCTGAGATTCTTGGTACTAAGAAATAATGAGGATTGAGGGTGGATAGTGAGAAAATCACGCCTCACGCCTCTTTTATTCCTCCTTCTTTATCTCCTCAAGTATAAATCCCGTTCCCCTGACTGTCCGAATATCGATATTTTTATCCTCTGAAACATATTTCCGCAGCCGGCTGATAAAGACATCCATGCTTCTTCCAAGAAAGTAATCGTCCTCACCCCATATCTCAGTCAGGATATCTTCTCTGGCAAGAATTTTATTTTTATTAATAATGAAATACTTCAATAGCTGTGCCTCTTTGAGTGTAAGCTTTTCCTTTGTATTGCCACAGATCAGCTCCAGCGTATTATATTTCAGGACTGTCTGGGATACTTTAAACTCATCGTTCGATGATGAGTAGACTCGTTTAAGAATGTTATTTATACGCAGGATAAGTACTTCAGGATCAAATGGCTTGGTTATATAATCATCTGCCCCGATCTTAAGACCTCTTACAATATCTTCCTTGAGACTCTTAGCCGTAAGAAAAATTACCGGTACATCGGGGTGCTCCTCCTTTACTTTTTCAGCCAGGGTGAATCCGTCCATTTCAGGCATCATAACATCAAAGACGCAGATATCAGGTTTGTCCTGGTTAAACAATTCCCATGCCTCTTTTCCATCCCGACCCAGTTTTACGTCGAAACCACTAATGGATATATATTGAGTCAATATATTTCCAAAATCTCTGTCATCTTCAGCAACTAAAACTTTCATTTCCCGAATATTTTAATTTTTAGGCAAAGTTACTGTAAATATACTACCTTTTCCCGGTTTACTGCTCACAGTTACATCTCCGCCATGGGCTTCCGTGATTTTTTTTACATAGTACAGGCCAAGCCCCAAACCTTTGAATTTATGTATGTTTCCTGTTGAAGCCCTGTAAAACTTATCGAAAATATGTTTCTGGTCGATCTTATTAATTCCGATCCCGTTATCAGATACTTTAATACATATATTATTGTCCTGCCAGAAACCTTCAATATCAATTACAGGTTGTTTTTCAGAATATTTCACTGCATTTGAAAGAAGATTATTAAGAAGTGTTGTAAAATATACGATATCAAGATCGACTTTGGCTCCGCCAAAATTATATTTCTTGTATATTGAAGCATTGTTACCGCCGCCCGATTTAAAACTATCGATTACATCATTCATAATTTCCTCAATTTCAACAGTTTTTTTATCAAGCTGGAATTGGGTTCTTTCCCACATGCTTATCTCAAGTATCATATTGATGAGTTGATTCAGATGAACACTCTGTTTCCCTATAAGTTTTGCAGTTTCAAGTATCTTGGCATCATCATCTCTTATCTGTTTCATTTCCAGAGTTTTACCTGCAACAGTTATTGTGGACAGCGGTGTCTTTAGCTCATGGGTCATATTGTTTATAAAATCTGTCTTAAGGTCTGATAGTCTCTTTTCTTCCATCAGGTTTTTGTAAGTTATCATAAAAATTATGACCACGACAAGAATACTTAAGATGCTCATTGCAAGAAAGACAGAAGTCTCTTTCAAAATAACTTTTTGTTTATCGGAAAAATCAATATAGTATTCAAAAATAAACCGGTAATTGTTATCCTCCAAATTGAACCAGTTGACCATTATTTTCTCTTTGAAATTATCTGAAAGACTGGTTCTTACACCCGTGTTCGGCCGCTTTCGGTTTAAAAAGCCTTCATTTTGATATATAGGTATCGTGTCATTATTGATCATCTCCAGGTCTATTATCGCAATTGTGAATTTGAATTTTTTTTCAAATCCCCACCTTTCAAAAAAGGATGAAAGAAGTTCCGAAAGATCCTGTTCTTTGTATACAACATTTGTGAAATAATCGAGAATCTCTTTTTTTTTGGCATAGATATCCTTTGGGTCTTTTAGTGAATGGATTTCTTTATTAGCCTGTTCGGAATAATTACGTAAAAGTAAACGAACAGTATCAAAACCATCGGTTCGCAACCGTCTGTTGATAAAATCAAGTGCATCCTTTGATAATACTTAATACCTGAGGGCAAACATCTCGTTTCTTTGTTTCCATATTCCTTTTATTATAAATACCTGGACAGATGCAAGAATTATAATGGAAGCAATACCAAGAATCAGAACGGTATTTCTCTTTTTCATCTTTTTTATTATATTTTCTCAAAATTATTCATTTTATTGATAGCTCATTAATATTGTCCGGACATTAACCCGGTGTTAACCCGGTGTTAACAAAATAGCAATCAAACTAGCTGTATCTTTACATTGTCAAACTTTAAATACGGTAGTCATGAAAAAATTAAGTTTATTATTAGCAGTTATTTCCCTTGTCTTAATAAGCTCTTCTTTTCAGCAGTTAAATGCTCAGGAAAAAACAAAAGAAGAGAAGGAAAATGATCAAAAGATTCAGCAGCAAATCGATCAGCAGAAAAAAGCATTGGTTGAACTGAAAAAAGCCCAGGCTGAGACAGAACAAGCTATGAAAGAGAAACAGTCAGAGTTAGATAGTACTATGACTGATGTCGGGATTACTATTGAAAATGCTAATAAAGACAGACAAAAGATCTTTATGAATGTGCCCCGAGGAAACAGATCATTCGATTTTGAAGAACCCTTTGTATTCCCGGGTCAGGATTTGGAGGGATTCTATGGACATTTTATGGGTGGTGATGTTCAAAGAACAACATGGGATTTTTCAAAGACTGTAAAAGACAACACATTCTCACAGGATTATACCTTTGATGTAGAGAAAACATCAAAATCAGTTGTGATGTCAGTGATGGGCGACTGTAAATCAGGTGAGATCCGTATTAGAATTATTATGCCTAATGGTAAAAGCTATTCTGATATTTTGATTGATGAATCAGGTAATCTAAACTGGAGAAAATCATTCACGATATCTGAAAAGGAGAATCAGGATAAAACAGGGGATTGGAAATTTCAGATTACATCGACCAAGGCCACTGGATTTTTCAAGATTTCACTTCAGGCTTATTAGTTTTCATTCCTGGTAAAAGGGGGTCCGGCCCAGGAGTCTGTCTCCTTTTTTATTTTCTGCCTGAATATCCCGATTTTTTACCTGCAGATTTTGTTTGGCAGTTATTAAAGAACGGATCCCAATTCCTGTTCTGATAAAACTCCGATGTTTTTAAATTAAAATATCCAAGGATATGTTTGGGCGACAGAGTATAAATCAGCTCATCATTATCGCCATAATATGGATTTGTTATAGTCAGAACTTCTTCAATAGAAATATCTCTCTTGTTGGAAGCGCCTATATATATATCATAAATGACTTTTGGTATTGCGATAATTATAGTGAATGAGCCATAATCTTTCCTTTGAACCAGAAAGTAAGTAACTTCAATAGGCTCGTTTGGATTTACCCGGTCAGTAGAATGAGCTAACTGACTTTCGAAGATAAACCCTTCATTCATAATGTTCTCAACGATATCGAACTCCTTAGTGTTATGGAGGAAGAAACAGCAGCCTTTGAAATTTTTCAATATTGATGCAAGTATCTCTCCTTTATTCTTCATCCGGCAGGAAATCGATTTTCCGTTAATCTTATCCAAAAATAGCTTATATTATTTTATTTGCAACACTTAACCCATTTGTTATGTTATATGTTAAATTTGTAGTGATCACTCTTCCCGATAATGAGAAAAATATTCTTACTTCTGATAACATGTCTTGCAATATCCTGCGGCCACTACGGTGTTGATTCCGGGAACAAAATAATTACTGTCAGTATTGCCCCTTTCAAATACTTTGTTGAAGAGATTGCCGGGAATGACTTTACAGTTAACATTATGGTTCCTGCCGGAGCTGATCCTCATACTTATGAGCCTTTCCCTGAGCAAATTAATAAACTCAGGAAATCAGTTGCCTATATTAGCAACGGTTATCTGGGTTTTGAAATCAACTGGCTTGACCGTTTTTATGAGACAAACAGTACTATGAGGAGGTTATCACTGGGAGACAGTATTGATCCTATTGCCTCAACTCATCACCACGAAGGAGTGCATGTCGAAAGAGCGGATCCCCATTATTGGGTATCACCCAGATGTGCTTTGATAATGGCATCCTCCGTTAAACGATTGCTATGTGAGCTGAATCCGTCACAAAAAAAGAAATACGAAACAAATTATCAGCTTCTTATTTC
>PLML01000220.1 GCA_003141525.1 Bacteroidales bacterium | reverse complement strand
TATTTTTTGTCATGTACTAAGTATTTTGGGATAAATAATTATTCCTGTAAGTATCAATAGAGCAACAATACCAAATGGAATTAGAAACCCAACTCTAACAGCTTTGGAAGGTTTTATCTTTATTCCCTTTATTCCCTCTTTATCGACTTCCTTGTAAGATTCTTTAATATAATTCTTGACATCTAGTCCTTTGACTGGCTCTGACGATAACCCCTGAAAAATCTCTTTTATTGAATTAGCTACTTTGTTGATTTGGTCACGATAAAGGGTATGGTTTATATTTTCCTGAGGTTTTTCTTCCTTTGACCTTAATGGTCTGTTTACTCCTGCAGATTTGTAAATGAACTCAACTCCCCTTAATACTCCTCCTAATACTGATTCACATAGATTAATATCTGCGGGATCAAGATCATAAATACGGATAGGCAGCACTCTGCTTGCGACATTTCCATTAGGTAATTTTACTTTTAATCCAAATTGATCTTTGGAGGCCTCTTCAAAAAAAACCTTGAACTCATGCTCCCAGGCAAAGGACTTCGGATCACAATAGGTGCGTGATATGATTGGGATGAAAACCAGACACTTTAATTTATCTTTCAATGAGGCATCCACATCATGAGTCTCCAGCAGGCCGTCATGGGGATTGATGTCAAAATAAACGCTGACATCTTCTTTAAAAGTAGCCTCGAGCTCTTTATTTAGATTATCAACAAATTCAGTTACCCAACCATCATACTTATTGTCTTTCTGGCGGTAGCTNNTAGCTGATGAAGATGTCATAATTATATCCTTCAATAATGCTTGACATCGGAGGTCTATTTATTTCATTATCAAATTTATAGTTTTATCGGTCCAAATGCAAAATATTTATTCACTCCGATCAGTAAGAATATCAGAAACACCATTTCTACTTTTCATTCCTTCGTTCGAGTCGTGAGGACATTAACTGTCTTGTTGACAAAACCTCCTCCAGCTTAATTATGTTATTTATGTTTTCAATCAGATCAAGGTTGTCAAATAATCTTTTTTACTTCACAGGTCCCAGGTACTTATCCAGCCAAGCCAGAGTCTCCTTGATGTATTCTGCCCTTGGCGGAATGTGATCGGTTTCATAGAAAATCTGCCGTTTATTCTCCTTTGGTGTGCCAAGGAGGTTAAACATAGGCATTGATGAGGTCTTGGGAGGAGACAAAACGTCATATTTGCCATTCAGCATAAGGGTTGGTGTCAGCACACGACTAACATAGTTTACATCGCAGGATTCCGGACACCCCAAACCGTTCAATCCTCCTGCTAACAGGACACTTGCTGTAAACCGATCTTCCACCGCCGGGATTATAGCACCCATTTCTGCTCCCCAGCTCATTCCCAAATAGGCTATTTTCTTGCCGTCGATGTCAGATCGGGATTGGAGGTAATCGATACTCCGTCTGATGTCTTTTATCTCCTGGGCCATCAGCTCTGTAAGGGCGTAAGTGTTTACTTTTCCCAGATCATTGAGGAGAGACATGTATTCGGGACTTCCTCGCTCGAAGGTCCCCTTATAGACGGGATAGAGTACTGCTCTGCCATTCCTAAGAAGGAAAGAGAGGAACATCGTGAACTCATAATAGCTTTCCATATCTTCGCTGGAAGGCATCCATGTAGAAGCAGCTCCGGGGAAGTAAATCACCGTTTGATATGGTGGTGTACTATTGGTGGGGAGGAACAGATGAGCCAGAATCCGCTCCTTTCCATAAGCTGCATCAAATGAAATGCGTTCGTGTATCCATCCTTCCGGGCTTTCTTTATGGGACTCAATGGCAGGATTCAAATTCTTACTGTCATAAGAAAACTGTTCTTTGTATATCTTGAATATGGCATCTGTAACAGGCAGTTGGGAACTAAAATCCACCCCGAAGAATGGAGTTCGGAATTTGAAGGCTGCCTCTGGCATCGTTTCTGGATTCGGATATAGAGCAAGCCGGAAACCGTTCCTGGGTGAACGATCCATAGATGGGGCTTGTCGCTCATTGCCGAACTCGTAAGTATTATCCTGCCAGCTACCACCACGGATTACTCTTCCATCCTTGGTTTCGTTCCAGCACCATTCCCTGACGTTCCCCGCCATATCGTAAGCACCATAAGCTGTAACTCCGGGAAGACTTCCTACCTTAACGGGTCCTTTGCCCCCGAAGTTTGTGAAGGGTGCGAAGATGCCGAAGCCACCAAGCTGGGGCCACTGGATCATTGGAGTAAGACCTCCCCTTGCCACGTCCCAATGGATAGAAGTGGGCAGACTCTTTCCGGCCCATTCAGCGTAGGCTGCTGCTTCGTACCAGCTTATACCTGACACAGGGTAGTCACCCTGACCTTCGGGGTAATCTCCTCCAGTCCATGTGGCTGGGCCATGCCGCCCAGTTTGATCCTGGAATACTCTCAAGGCTTCCTCCCAGGTTAGTTTCCGATCGTCTTTCATGAAAGGGTACTTCCAGTACCTCTGCTTCTGATATCCACCATTGTCTATGAATTTCTTATATTCCCTGTTCGTGACCTCGAAACGGCCGATGAAGAAATCTCCCAGGTGTCCGACATCAGTTTCTGTAGCCGATACTCGTACAAACCCTTTTGGAATGCTGTCTTTCCTGTCAAGAGTTCGCATAAAATTGTAACCAGTCATACCTTCTTTTCCTTCATCCCAGGTGGATGCAGCTGCCAGAACTGTATCATACCCTTCTTTCTCCAGCTTCCAGCGGAATATGCCAATTGGCACTCGTACACTTTTCAGTGGTGTTATTCCAATAAAGGACCACACGGTATCAGGTTTCACGTATACCTTCATATAGACTTTAGCCCCTGGAGGCTTTGTGAGAATATCAATATTCCTTGAACACTGTTGAAAGAGTGCCGCCAGGGTGGTGTCCCTGCCAAGGATAGTCTCTGCCTTTACAGCCAACCGATATGGCTCCACCAGGTTCCGCCAGGCATCATTATCACCTATCATCCGCTTAATCTCAGGAAGTGCCACTTCCCTGGCCCACTTGATTTTTCCCTGCCTTTTGAAGAACCAAACTGAACCTGGTATGATAACAATAAGGAGTGCAAAGATAGCAGGAATGAGAATCCTGGACAGTTTAAACCTCCTGCCAACTTTTCCAGGTTCTGCCTGTTTTATGGCTTCTGTCCCGAAAGCTTTTTTTATATCATCATTGTCAATCTCATCCATCGTCAGAAGCATCTTAATCACCTCGCATAACCTGTTAATATGTCTCTCAAGGGGAGGGGTTAAAGCATCCAGCCAATGGACATCACTGACATAATACTCCAGCTGTTTTGACATGGGAATATCCTCCAGGCGAAGGGGTATGATGGCCAGACCATGGTGGACTGCCCGGTCCACTTCTTTAATAACCTGTTGAGAATGATTTGAGTTTGAGGAATATATAAGGACAAATACTTTAGATCCTTTTATACCATCGATAATAGCCTCTGCAAAGGGAGTTCCGGGAGTAATATCACGAGGTGCAAGCCAACAGCGGATGCCGTTATTTTCAAGTATCGAACAAACGGCATCAGCAACATTTTTATCCTTATGAGAATAACTTATGAATACATCGTGGGCCATGCCAGTATCTGTTATTTCTAAGTTGACCTTTTAAGTATCCTGATCCAAATCCTTGTTTATCAGTTCCATGAAATGCGGTCAGACAAATTACTCCTTTATCTGATGAATACATTGTACTTTTTGCCTTTCTGCCCATTATTGATAATGATGTCATAATTATACCCTTCAATAATGCTTGACATCTGAGGATTATTTATTTCATTATCAAATATAAATTATAAAAAGGTTTATCGCAATTTTATTTATCTGAGCTTAAATGTCAATACCTTGACCATAACTGGCTAAAATAAATTGACCACCCAAACCCGGAGTTAAATGTTTGTTGTTTTGTTATGTATGTTAATTGTTATCAGACCGGATTTTGAAGTGGTCAAATTAGGACGGATTTAATCGAATGGGATTATTCCAGACTTTTAACATAAAATCTTCTGGCAAGCCCAGAACGACGATCACTTCTGGACTATATAATCCACACATTTATGGTTATCGTGTCTCCAGTGACAAATTTTACGGGTCTGGTTCAATTCTAATGACCCGCCTCCGACATGTTCAATCCTCAAAATTTTAAATGTTGCTTAATAGTCGGAGCGGGCCATTAATTCTGGCTCTCATTATATTGGGCATCTTCAAAACAAAGGCTTACATTAGCCACCTCATGAATAACCTTATTGTACATCCCAAAGACCCTACAACAAATTTCCTTTCACCGATCTATGCCTCTCTCACAAACAAAACCGTTGTCAAAGGTGGTATAACCAAATCAGAAATACGGGAATTGATTGAATCCCACGATAGAGTCCTGATGCTCGGCCATGGCTCTCCGTATGGATTATTGAATCCTGATCAGTTCCCTGATGCGGGTTCATATATAATTGATGAATCAATGGTTATACCGTTAAAGAGCAAGTCAAACAGCATTTTTATCTGGTGCTACACTGGCAAATTCGTCCAGAAACATGGTCTTGCAGGACTGAATTGTGGGATGTTTATCAGCGAAGTCAGAGAGGCGAATTTTTATTGTTTTGAAGACATAGGATGGGAAATGATAAACCAATCAAATGAGAGATTCGCATCGATAATTTCAATGTACTTAAATGAGCCGATTGAGATCTTATACCAAAAATTACTTTATGAATATGGGTACTTAGCAAGAAACAATCCCATAGCCAGATTTAACCTTGATAGGTTATACCTTACTTGTTTGGGAACCAATAAAAATCCTATTAAAGTGGTTGCCATTTAAAAATGATTGTAGGGAGGACTGTCACAATCAGAATGGTGTTCGTTACCACCATTCTCATCATAAGCCATCTAATGATCGGGTTCAAGTATTATCTGTGCCATATTAATATCCTATGCCTCTGACCACTTTTAGTTGATCAGGAGTTAAATTCTTATTGTTTTTATTGTATGTTCGGTTTAAACAGACCGATTTTGAAGTGGTCAAAGAAGGACGGATTTTACATTTTGTTTCAGGTTACAGGAGGTTTAAGGTGCAGTCGGCAATACAATTCATAGGCAGGATGAAAAAAGTCTTACTTTGTAGACAAGAAGTTTGAAATATCTATTTATTGATTTGTTATAGATATTGTTGAATTATTAAATTTGAGGAGCTTCTATCAATAACTTTTATATTAAAATTTAAATAATGAAAGTAATAGCAATAAACGGAAGTCCTAACAAAAAAGGAAATACTTTTCATGCGTTAAACATGGTCGGCAATGAACTTGAAGCAGATGGTATTGAGTTTGAGATACTTCATATAGGCCATAAAATGATACATGGTTGCACAGCTTGTGGCAAATGTGCTTTAAACAAAGATGAGAAGTGCATTATTAAGACAGATGACCTGAACCAATGGATACAGAAAATAAAAAAGGTTGATGGTATTATCATCGGTTCACCGGTTTATTATTCAGGCATACCAGGTACAATGAAAAGCTTTCTGGATCGGCTATTTTTTGTTTCAGGATCAAACGGAAACTTGTTACGCCAGAAAGTCGCAGCAGGTGTTGTGGCGGTTAGAAGAACAGGAGGTTCGGTTACCTTGGATAGTCTGAATCATTATCTCACCTATTCCGAAATGATCATTGCGACATCCAATTATTGGAATGTAATCCATGGTGCAGATTCCGGCGAGGTTAACAAAGATGGCGAAGGAAAACAAATTATGCGCGTATTAGGGAAAAATATGGCATGGTTGTTAAAAATGAAAGAAGCTACAGCGAGTAAGATTGAACCACCAAAAAAAGAAAAGAAAGAATATACTAATTTTATAAGATAATACTGGAAAAACCAGAGGACTTATACCCCTTTAGCTTGACTCAAGTGACCACCCAGACCCGGAGTTAAATCCTTGTTGTTTTGTTTTGAATGTTCAGTTATGTCAGACCTGGTTTTGAAGTGGTCGAAGAAGAACGGATTTTACATTATTCATTATTTCTACTTTGTTTTAAGGTCTCTGGTGACAGATCATCTTTTGCCAAGTATTACCCCTTGCCATCCCCAGAAACTATCCCAGAAGAAACCAAAATCAAACTGGTGACATCTGGAGGTATATTGTAATAACAATTACATAACAACCCGTATAAGTTGGTTTTCTTTGTTGTCAGATTCTTGCTAAGTTTTTGGAGGATTTTATAACAATCTGTTTAAATTTAAACAAAGGTCGGTGGTAAGTTCCACCATTCCTAATATATTCCTTATCCCTTCAAATCTGGACTATCAGATACTGACTTTTCATTGCAAATAAATTTTTTGTATTTAGCCTGACTTTAGTTTAAATTTGATTATGAATCAAATAGACTCCTGATGCCAAGCTTAATTGAAGGTTTCAACTACGACATCTTCATCTCCTACCGTCAAAAAGACAATAAATATGATGGTTGGGTGATAGAATTTGTTGATCATCTGAAGAAGGAACTTGAAGCCACATTTAAAAATGATATTTCAATTTATTTTGATGAGAATCCTCACAATGGATTACTGGAAACTCATAGTGTTGATAAAAGTCTGGAGGACAAATTAAGGTGCCTGATATTCATTCCCATCATCTCACAAACTTACTGTGATCCTAAAAGTTTTGCCTGGCAACACGAATTTGTTGCTTTTAACAAACTGGCAAACGAAGATCAATTCGGACGAGATATTAAACTTGCAGGTGGAAATGTAGCTAGCAGAATATTACCGATTAAAATTCATGACATTGATCCTGAAGACAAAACCCTACTTGAAATTGAATTGGGTTGCGTTATAAGGAGTCTCGAGTTTATTTATAAGTCAGCCGGTGTTAATAGACCATTAAGAGCAAATGAGGATCACCCTCAGGATAATCTAAATAAAACTTATTATCGAGATCAGATCAACAAGGTGGCAAATGCGGTGAAAGAGATTATAATCGCAATTAAAAAGAACAATCAGACTGGAGAAATCGCAAATGAGATTATTAAGACTAAACCAGAACGCCAAAGAAAACCTAAACCAAAATTCATTATAGTATCGGTTGCATTATTGGCACTGATTGTGCTTGGGTATATGTTTATTCCTAAACTATTTGAATCTTCAGGATCTATTGAAAAATCTATTGCAGTATTGCCATTTGTTAACCTAAGCAATGATCCGGAGCAGGAGTATTTCAGTGATGGTATGGTGGATGAAATTTTAGATCGCCTCTTCAAGGTAGGTGATTTGAAAGTAATTGCTCGCACATCATCAATGAGATATAAAAACACAAAGCTCACATTAAAAGAAATTGCCGCTGAATTAGGGGTTTCAGCACTTTTAGAGGGCAGTGTACAAAAACTCGGGAATAAAGTAAGGATAACAGCTCAACTAATCGATCCCAAGACAGGTTTTCATATATGGTCCGAAACATATGACAAAGATCTATCTGATGTTTTTTCAATTCAGTCTGAAGTAGCTCAAAATGTTGCCCGGGAGTTAAAAGCTAAATTAACCTCAAAAGAAACTCAACTGATTCAGAATGCCCCTCTCACGACCAACCAGTTGGCATATGATTTCTATCTGAAGGGGAATGATTATTGGTCAAAATTTGAAACTCTCCTTGCTTTAGACATGTATTCAAAAGCCATTCAGGAGGACTCGTTATTTGCCGCAGCTTATGCTCAAAGAGCAAAAATTCATTTATTTTTCAAATGGGGCAAATTAGAAGGATGGCAAGGTCATGACTTAAAAGCAAAGGAAGATATAAAAAAGGGAATCAGGTTAAATCCGGGATTACCAGAAGTCAAACTTGCACAGGCTATCAGCTATTACCAGTTAGATCTCGATTATTACAATGCTTTAAAAATTCTTAAAGAATTAACGACAGAAGCACCTAACTTACCTGATGTGTATGCGTACATTTCTTACATTTTGAGGCGGCAAGGCAAATGGGAAGAATCGGTAAGTGAAGCTAAGCATGGAATACTATTGGATCCATTTAATGCGAATTATTTCGATAATTTATCACAGACATATCAATTTTTACACCAATATAATAATCAGATTGATTGCTTGAAAAAAGGGTTATCATTAATACCTGACTATAAAAAGTTTAATTACTATATTTTCTATGCTTATCTGGATAAAACTGCTGATTTGAAAATTGCTCTGAAAGAATCAGGACTGAAGGAAGAAGATGTAAAGTACCAGGTTTATTACTATACAAGGCAATACAATAAGCTCATAGAACTAATCCGTATAAATGATTCAAATTTGAATATTGAATACAACAAAGAATATGAACATAGGCCTGAACAACGAACATCCAACTTTGCATTAATTTATTATTTAAGCGGCAACAAAGCTCTTTGCAGGGTCTATGCTGATTCTGCAATTACATATTTGAAGGATAAAATAAAAGAAATCCCTGATGATGATAGCTTTTATGCTACTCTCGGGAAGTGCTACGCATTAATCGGGAATAATATCGAAGCGATTGACTACGGAAATAAAGAGGTTAATATGATGCCGATTAAGTTAGATGCCATTTCAGGTGTAGTTAGAGAACAAGATTTGATGGAAATCTATATTTTAAATGGTGATTATAACCAAGCTTTGGATAAGATAGAGTATTTACTTTCTATTTCAAGTAAATTGTCTATAGGAAAACTAATGATTGATCCAATATTTGATAATCTCCGCAGTTTACAGCGGTTTCAAAAAATTATTGGTTCAGCTCAAAAGTGAGCAAAATAGTTCATGGTGGAAAAGCCAATGGCCCTGACCAATTTTGGCCGGAATAAATTGACCACCCAAACCCGGAGTTAAATCTTTGTTGTTTTGTCATGTATGTTAAGTGTTATCAGACCGGATTTTGAAGTGGTCAAAAAAGGACGGATTTTACATAAAAGGGATTATGACAGACTTTTAACATATCATCTTTTGGCAGGCCCAGAACGACAATCATTTCTGGACTATATAATCCACACATTTATGGTTATCGTGTCTCCAGTGACAAATTTTACGGGTCTGGTTCAGTTCTAATGACCCGCCTCCGATGAGTTCAATCCTCGAAATTTATCATTGTTGTTAAATTGTCGGAGTGGGCCATTAATTCTAGCTCGCACAACATTGGGCATCTTCAAAACAAAGGCTTACATTAGCCACCTCATGAAAAATCTTATTGTACATCCCAAAGACCCTACCACGAGTTTCCTATCACAGATATACGCATCCCTCACAAACAAAACCATTGTTCGAGGTGGTATTACCAAATCAGAATTACGGGAACTTATTGAATCCCACGATAGGGTACTTATGCTCGGCCACGGTTCTCCTTATGGATTACTGAATCTAGGCCAGTTCCCCGATGTTGGTTTATACATAATTGATGAATCAATGGTTATACCATTAAGGAGCAAGACAGGTAACGTTTTTATTTGGTGTTACGCTGACCAGTTCGTTCAAAGACATGGACTT
The DNA here is from genome assembly GCA_003141525.1 of Bacteroidales bacterium. Taxonomy (GTDB): domain Bacteria; phylum Bacteroidota; class Bacteroidia; order Bacteroidales; family VadinHA17; genus LD21. Next base: position 2,607 of record PLML01000220.1, on the reverse strand, counting down.
TCAGGGCTGTGTACTGGGATGTTCATCAGCGAAGTAGGAGAGGCAATCTATTATGGTTTTAACAACATGGATTGGGATTTGATTAATCAATCTGATGAGGGATTCGCTCGGATTATTGCAAAGTACTTAAATGAGCCGATGGAGACCTTGTACCAAAAATCAGTATATGAGTATGAGTTATTTGCAAGAACCAATCCCATAGCCAGATTTAACCTTGCACGATTATACCTTACTTGTTCGGGAACCAATAAAAATCCAATTAAAGTGGTTGCCATTTAAAAATGATTGTAGAGAGGACTGTCACAATCAGAATAGTGTTCGTTCCACCATTCTAACCATAAACCATCCAATGATCTGGTACAAGCATTATCTGTGTGAATTTAGAATCCTATGCCTCTGGCCACTTTTAGCTAGAATAAAACGACCACATCAATCCGGAGTTAAATCCTTGTTGTTTTGTCTTGTATGTTCGATTAAAGAAGACCCGATTTTGTTGTGGTCAAATAACCTTATAAGCACAATTAACATTTTTACGATATTTTAAGGTCGCTACGGATAGATCATAATCCAAATCCGCGACCTGATTTAAAGAAAGCATTGTTTATAAATGGTTCCTGTCATTGACTTGAAAGTTGATATCCCAACCATCTCGTGAAAGAAGGTGGATTAATGAATTACAATTTTGCGAATAGGTCCTCCGTCAGATTGTGTTAAATAAAAGGCTCCGCCTGCATTCATTGTAATACCTAACAGATAATCAAATTGGGCACTTGATCCCGGCCCATCCACGTTCCCAGGGATACTTCCTGCCACCGTAGCTACAGTGCCATCCGGTGTTATTCTGCGAACTACATAATTCTCCGGATCACAAACGTATAAATTGCCTGCGGCATCTATAACAATACCACTGAGGCCATTGAACCGGGCATTGGCAGTTGTTCCGTCAAGATAGCCTGGCGTACTGCCAGCTACTGTACTTACCTGGCCAGCACTGGTAACTTTTCGGATACGATTACCATCGGTTACATACACATTTCCTTCCCCGTCCAGGGCTACGTCAGTCACACCACCAAATTGAGCATTGGTTCCAGCGCCATCTTTATAACCACCGGTACTTCCTGCCAGTGTGCTGACTATCCCATCAGGAGTGATTTTGCGGATTTTGTAGTTAAAATCATCAGCGACATAAAGATTCCCATCCTTATCCAAAGCAATACCAAAGGGGAAATTAAACCGGGCAATGGCCCCTTGACCATCCACATCTCCACTCTCAGCACTTCCTGCCAGGGTGGTGACCTTCCCACCTGCATCAATTTTTAAAATATATGAGCCCAATACTGTAGCAAAAACATTTCCTTTTGCATCCACCGCAATTCCATAGGGAATCTCACCTGTCGTGGAAGACCATAAGGTGTGTAGGTTCCCATCTGGGGTTATTTTAACGATCTCGGATGGTTCGGTATGTGTAACATATAAACTTCCTTCACCATCAACCGCAACGTCCTCCCCCCAGCCTGGCACAGTAGTAACTTCTACATTGGGTAGATAGATGGGAACGATAACATTAAAATCATCCAATGATGATACCGTTATACCATTTGCCGTTATGGTAATCTTACCACTGGTCGCTCCTGCAGGTACTTTGGCATTGATGTGCTGTATACCTATGCTATCCTGGTATACGTATTCCGCTTCGGCTACCGTCCCATTGAAAGTGACAATGCTCGTATTGGGGAAGGGACCCTTACCTTTCTCGGTAGGAACTGTAGGGATAAAATGATCACCAATGATAGTCACAGGAGATCCGATTATTCCGTAGGTGAGATAAAAACTCGTAATAACCGGTGAGGGTCCAGGGTTGTTGTTTTTGCTGCAGGCGGCAAATATGAAGAGGATAACGGTTATGGAGAATTCTACTTTAAAAGAGAAGTCAGATTTTTTCATAGGTGTTTATAAATATAGTAATTGCTAACGATTATACATTTCATATCCAAAGTTAACAATTTTGTCTGCATAATCAGAAAGAAATCCTGATTACGAATTTCGAAATTTCTTTTGTCAAACCGAAAAAAAATCACCCTTAGCGCCATACTTATTTCGTTAGTCAAATGCGCCTGGTTTTTCTAGATAATTTTTGTCCCTGTGTCCAATTTCTCCACCTAATCATTGTAAAGCAAATTGGCCATAACTCGTTTATTTCGTTTGGAAACCAGCATTTTAAAATCAACTGTTCGTCAGATAGCTATATGTACTATACTTATATCTGACAAAATCTTTTCTTAATATATCGAAGTTTCTGTATCAATATGGCATGAGGATCAAAATATTTAATTGCCCTTAGAATCTGATTTTCAAACGTTCATTTAAAGATATGCCCCGTCAGTCACATAAGCATTTTGACATAATGTGCTTAATTACAAATTTGTACTGTGCTTATTATCTGACTCTAACGATCACATTTCATATTAAAGTTAATCATAAAAATTGAATTGGTTTTAAAAATTGGAAAAGCCTCTGACTTTAACCGTAATTTACCATAGCAAATTGACCACCAAAAGCCGGAGCAAATATTTGTTGTTTCTTATTGTATGTTAAGTGTAATCTGGC
>PLML01000119.1 GCA_003141525.1 Bacteroidales bacterium | reverse complement strand
GGTAATGCCTTCAGAATTGGCTCTTTCGCGGTCAAGAACTACCAGTATCTCAGGTTTGGTGGTAGCAAAATCAGATTTTAATTCTTCTATACCGCCTATCTGCAATGAATCAACAAATCGTTTAAAGTTATCAGCAGTCGCAGCGAGCTGTACTAAATCTTCTCCTGATATTTCTATGTTAATTGGTTTCCCAGTCGGAGGTCCCATTTTTATTTTATCAACAACTATTTCAGCACCCGGGATATCCTTCAAAGCCTCACGCATTTTATTCATATACACACTTGTACTTTTTCCGTGCCGGTACTTATACTCAACAAAATTAACTGCTATTTTAGCCAGATTAGATGATTTGCTTGAATTATCGAATGTATTATCTGAGGCCAGAAAGGCAACATTTGTAACAACAGACTCCACAATGGGATTCTTTTCACCAAGTACGCTCATAATTCGATGTTCGGCAATACGGGCAACAGAATCGGTTACCTCTATCTGGGTACCAATGGGCATTTTAACAAAAGTATTTATGGTATTTGGCTCATTATTCGGGAAAAAAACCACTTTCGGCTTCACGATATTATCTAAAACCATTGTAAACACAAAAAGGGCAATCATCCCGCCCAGCAGATAAGCCGGCCTTTTACCTTTCAATACCCATTTCAGGGTGTTTTCGTATTTCTTCATCAAAGCCGGAATGAAATGGGACTGAAATCTTCTCAATACCTTATAGCCGAATAGTTCATGACCAAGGAAAGAAATTGCAATGAATATTGTTAAGTTACCAATTCCTCTGGCCCCCAACAGATAAAATGGTAATGATATCAATGCTATAATGGCTGTAGTTTTGTACACATTGCGCTTATTAACAGGTGCATCTTCATCATCAAGCTTCATGAAATCAACTGCGAATACCGGATTAAATATATATGCGACTATTAATGAAGCGAAAAGTGTGATGATAAGAGTTACTGGTATAAAAACCATAAAACTTCCAACCACTCCCGGCCAGAATGCAAGAGGGAAGAATGGAGCCAGTGTTGTAAGGGTACCCGAAAGTATCGGAACAAAAACTTCTCCCGCCGCAAACTTGGCAGAGGAAGTTATATCCATCTTAGTTTTCTTGTGAATACGGTGGGTATTCTCAATAACTACAATGGCATCGTCAACAACTATTCCAAGTGCAAAAATAAATGCAAACATCACGAGCATATTCATAGTGAAACCAATCCATGGAAGAAAGATGAATGCAATAGCCATAGATAATGGAACTGACAAGGCCACAAAAAGGGCATTTACCAGTCCCATAAAGAACATCAGAACAATTGTTACAAAAATAAATCCTAGTATTATAGTATTATTAAGCTCATTTACAGTATTCCTTGTGTTACGCGATTGGTCACCTGTAACCTGAACAATAAGATTTGATGGAAGTTTGGTCTTCTGCATATCGGCAATGATCGCTTTTATCTTGTCTGACGCATCAAGAAGGTTCTGACCACTTTTCTTTATCACGTTCAGCGTAACTACGTTTTTTCCGTTATAACGTGCAAAATTTTCAGGTTGATGAAAACCATCACGCACTGTTGCAATATCTCTGAGTTTAATAATAGCACCGCTACTGGTGCTTAATATTACATTCTTTACCTCATCAATATTTGTCACTTCGCCAACTACCCTTATTGAACGACTCATTTGCTGAAGATCAATATTGCCACCGGATACTGTCATATTATTAAGGCTGACTGCTTGTTCGATATCTCTGAAAGCAAGACTGGCAGCTTTCATCTTATACATATCAACATCAATCTGGATTTCCCTTGTGAGAGCACCTCCGATTTCAACGCGTGTAATTTCCTTAAGACTTTCAATCCTGTCCTGCATATCATCTGCGTATTTCTTCAGGCGGTCAAGTGGTATATCCCCTGAAAGATTGATATATTGAATAGGGATCTCTGAGAGATCAATCTCCATTACCGACGGTTCAATAAAAGAAGGATCGGTTGGTAAGTCCTTTTTAGTTTTGTCAACAGCATCATTTACTTTCTGTTTCGCATCTTTAATCTCAATTCCGGTGTTAAACTCGACGATAATTGCAGAAAAATCCTGTACAGAACGGGATGTAATCTTTTTGACACCGCTCATCGATTTTAGATTCTTCTCCAGAGGTCTTGTTACCAGGTTCTCCATGTCGGAAGGTGATGTACCGGGATAAATTGTGTTAATATTTATCATTGGGATCACGATCTCGGGGATCTGTTCTTTAGGAATAGTGTAATAATTGATTAAGCCAAATACTGCTATTATAAATACCAGAACATAAACACTGATCTTATTATCAATTGCCCAGCTGGTAGCAAAGAATTCTTTATACTTTTTTTCCATGAAAATATCTTTTTAATCTCTGATAATTTGAATATCAGATTGAACTTAAAATCTTACATATTCACCATCCACTAATTCCTGATAGCCAATTGAAATTACCTTATCTCCGACAGCTAAACCTTTAAGAACTTCTGCAACGCCGTTATAACTGTTCCCAAGAACAACTGGTTGTTTGAATGCCGCATTGTATTTATCCTTCGGGCGAACAACGTAAACATAACTTTCAACCTGATCAGCCTGGATCACATTCATTGGAACCTGTATAGCTTTATCGGCATGATAGTCGTTTATCTGAATAATTGCTATCATATTCGCTTTCAAATCCTGGAGGCCATCCAGGATTTTTGTTTCAATCATGAAAGTACGGTTAACCGGATTGATGTATTTGCTGACAAAATCAACTTTTGTTTCTATTTTTTCATTAATATCTGGAAACAGCACAACCAGTTTATCTCCAATCTTAACCCTGGAAGAGTATGCCTCTGATACTTCAGCGGTCACCTTCAGATTTTTAAATGCAACGACTCTGTACGCAGCTAAACGGGGATCAGGGGAAACCACTCCGCCAACTTTTATGTTACATTCTTCAATAGTGCCATCAATAGGCGATTTGATTTTAAATTTATCTACCTGTTGTCTTAAGGATGAAATCTGCTTTTCAAGCGACTCCTTATTTGTTTTAGATTGAAGGTATTGAACCTCGCTCCCGATCTTCTGATCCCAGAGACGTTTCTGTTTATCATAAAGATCAGTAGCAAATTTATACTGTGTTTCAAGACCCTGCATCTGGCTGCGATACTGCTGATCATCAATCTGGGCCAATACCTGACCTTTAACAACTTTCTGGCCAACATCAGCAAACTTTGAAGAAACGGTACCCTGCGCTTCTGCAAATACAGCAGCGTTCCTATCCCCATCGAGTTTACCCTGTACCCTTATAAAATGGTCGAATGTATCACAGCTGACAGCTTTCAGACCAACAAATTTAAATTTTTGGGGATTCAGAGAATCTTTTTTTTCTGTGCTGAGTTCAGCTTCGAGGGTTTTTATTTTATCACTTATGACCGTCTGTTGCTGTTTTAATTTTAAAAGTTGAGCCTGTTTGTTACTGCTGCACGAAAACATTAGAAATAAAACTATTGTTACTGCTATACCTGATTTAATGGTTTTCATATCTGATTTGATTTGTTTTGTTATACCGGTTGCTAAATTATTTAATTATTTGTTGAGCTTAAAATACGATCGAGCTTTGCTTTTGCATTCAAAAGCGAAAGAACTGAGTTGTAATAGCTGGATTCAGCTGTTAAAAACTGATTCTGGTTTTGTGTTAGCTCAAAACTGGATGACACACCCTCCTTGTACTTAACCACTGTCTTATCATAGACCTTCTTACTCAGGATCATGCTCTCCCTGTTTGTATTGAAATTACTGTATGCGGTCTGGTAATTGCTTCTGGCTGTTTCAAACTCCATAACTAAACCCTGCTCAGTATTTGATTTAGCCAGATGTGACTTTTCCAGGTCATATTTAGCCTGGCTGACCCTTGCATTACGCATCCCCGTTGTAAATATCGGCAGAGTTAAACTTGCTCCGACAACATCTTTTACGGCAAAATTGAAAGCTGGTTGATTTGTTTGTTCCTCATGCCTGTAAAATGCAGAAATGGTCGGCAAATATTTTGATTTTTCGAGTTTAAGCATCAAAGTGGAAATTTTCTCCTGTGAGCTGATAAGCTGGTAATCAATGCTGTTATTCACATTAAACTCCGTAGAAGCAATATAGTTGATATTTCCCTGTTGAATAATACCCGGAAGACTATCAGTTAACTCTAATGACTGGTCGAATCCTACGCCAAGCTGGAATTTTAATAGTTTTAAGGAAATTTCCTTCTGCGATCCAAGCGAAGTTATAAGAGTCTGAATATTAGATCTACTGATCTTAATCTGATCAACATCTGTTTCCTCATTTAATCCCTGCTCGTTCATTTTAACCAGTTCATTATAGGTCTGGTCTACAGACTTCAGACTTTCAGTTAACACTCTTGCATTTTCACCGAGAACTAAAATAAGATAGTAAGTGTCCGCAACATTTTCTTTTGTCTGATTCTCAATTTTTACAAGGCTTTTCTCAGTCAATTGCTTGACAACTTTAGTCGCCTGAAGACCTACAAGATACTGCCCGCTAAAAATAAGCTGTGAAAGTGTAAAATCGATTACTGTATTGTTCCTGACGCCCAAAGGAAAGGAAGGTGAATTTTGGTATGCATTTACTAAATCTGATTTGTTGAGAACACCATCTGGTAAAGCATTTAAGTCCAGATAAGGTCCAAGATTTATTTCCGGAACAAAGAACAAATGTTGATAATTAGCTGCAAGATTTATCTGTGGTAACCCCAGGGCAAGGTTCTCCCAAACCTTTTTGTCTGCACTTTTAATATCAATTTTTGATGACTGAACATCACGGTTATTCTGAAGTGCAAATGTCTGAGCTTCAGAAACTGAAAGTTTAAGTGTTGCTTTATTATCCTGACTATATCCCTGAGCAATTGATCCCAATAGAATAAACATCAAAAGGTATCTACGCATAAAATTCATGTTATAAATTATTTATATAAGCAGTTTCCAGTTCTTTTACTTTTTCTCCCAGCACCATGATCCCTTTTTCAGTTGCAATACCACGAATATGATAAGTAAGAAGCTCCACAAATAGTTTGATCGAAGTGAATTCCTCGACAGTAAACAGATCATTAAGATTTGAGTCCTCTGATCTCCAGAGGTACAACTTTGCTATTATTTCTTTGTTCATATCCTTACGATATAATCCTTCTTGTACTCCTTTCTTGAGGTTTCCAAGTATATATCTGTAAATTCCTTCCCTACGCGCATTTAACGTTTTCTGATGGTGCTGGGGATAATATTTTTTAAGGTCGTAATCAGTTGCAGGATTCTGATCGCGCATCAGTTTATTCATGAAGATCGATATCTCAAATAGCTCCTCAATGGCATTGAAACCAAATCCGAAACATTTGGATATCTCCTCCTGTCTTATTTCAATCTCATGATCAACAAATTTTCCTACAAGATCGTCTTTATCAGTAACGTACTGGTAAAGAGTTTTTTTAGAAATGCTGAGCTCCCTTGCCACGTCATCCATGGTTATACTTTTAATTCCGTATTTCATGTATAGCTCACGAACCTTCAACAATATATTTTTCAGTTCTTCATTCATGCCGCGAAAATAACATCAAAAAACTTAGGAAACAAATATTATATAAAAAGTTTCCATAGTTTTTTTGAATTTTAACAATAATGTAATAACCGGCACTATGAAGAATGAAAGAGATGATTGGAATGAATTGATTTTACTTGTTGCAAATTATTAATTGTTCTCGCCCGGCTTAAAAAATTTATGTAATATTGAAACAGAAAAAACTCTAATTATGACAGAACAGATTAAGCAAATTGCCGAAAGGATAAAAGAGATACGCGAAATCTCAGGAATTTCTGCCGAGACTCTGGCTGTTAACCTGGGAATTCCAACAGATCTCTATCTAAAATATGAAGGCGGGAATACTGACATCCCGGTGGGAATTATCTTCAAAATATCGGAACTATTCAACGTTGAACTATCCGTTATGCTTGGAGGGGATAACCCTAGGTTGCGCATCTATGGAGTCGTAAGGAACGGGAAAGGATTAAAACTTGAACGCAGAAAGCAGTACAAGTACGAAAGCCTGGCTTATAATTTCATTCATAAGAAAGCCGAACCATTTATGGTCACAATTGATCCTGGTTCCGAAAACAAATTACTTGAATTTAATTCCCACCCAGGGCAGGAATTTAATTTTGTTATCAAAGGAACTATGATGTCTATTATTGACGGACATGAGATCATCCTTAATGAAGGGGATTCAATCTATTTTGATTCAGGATGCAAACATGCTATGAGAGCAATGAACAATGAACAGGTCAGGTTTCTGGCAATAGTTTTATAAAACCCATTAGAAAAGATAATAATGATACTTAAAAAATATCTTAATAAAACTGAGTTTAGCTCTTACCAGGAATTCAAGGCTGATTTTAAAATCAACATCCCTGAAAATTTCAATTTTGCTTATGATGTCGTTGATGAAATAGCTGTAAGCAACCCTGACAAAACTGCGATGGTGTGGTGTGATGATAAGGGCAATGAAGCCATCTTTACTTTCGGACAGATGAAGTCTTACAGCGACAAGGCAGCCAATTTCTTCAAATCGAAGGGTATTCGCAAGGGTGATCCGGTGATGCTGATCCTGAAAAGACATTTTGAATTCTGGTTCTGCACACTTGCCCTAAATAAAATCGGAGCAATTACGATACCTGCAACACATCTGCTTTCTACAAAAGACATTGTCTACCGAAATAATGCAGCCGATATAAAGATGATCGTTTGTGTGCCCGATCCTGAAGTCATTCAGCATATAGAGGAATCGGAGAGCAAATCACCCACTCTGAAACTTAAAATGCTGGTTGGAGAGGATCGTCAGGGCTGGCTGAATTTTACCAAAGGGATGGACAACAGTTCAGAGAACTTTGTCAGACCTGTTTCAGATCAGGCAACGGCTAATACCGATATTATGCTACTCTACTTTACATCAGGTACCACAGGAATGCCAAAAATGGTAAACCATGATTTTATTTACCCGCTTGGGCATATTCTTACTGCAAAATACTGGCAGAATGTTCAGAATGATGGCCTTCATTTTACTGTGGCCGACACCGGATGGGCAAAATCAGCCTGGGGCAAATTGTATGGTCAATGGTTATCAGGATGTGCTGTCATGACTTATGATTACGACAAGTTCGTTCCAAAAAATCTTATGGAAGTAATTGAAAAATACAAAGTTACTTCTTTTTGCGCCCCACCTACAATTTACAGATTCCTCATCAAGGAAGATCTCACAAAATTTGATCTAAGCCATCTTAAATATTGTGTTGTGGCAGGTGAACCATTAAACCCGGAGGTTTTCAAACAATTCTATGATCACACAGGGATCAGGCTTATGGAAGGATATGGTCAGACAGAGTGTACTGTTGCAGTGGCAACTTACCCATGGATGAAGCCCAAAGCCGGTTCAATGGGAATGCCGTCACCTGGTTATAATATTGAGATTGTTGATGAAGATGGTAATCAATGTGAAGCCGGAAACGAGGGAGAGATAGTTATTCATACCTCAAGCAGCAAGCCTGTTGGTATGTTCAATGGTTATTACCGCGACGATCACTTAACCGCCAGTGTCTGGACAAATGATGTATACAGAACTGGTGATATGGCCTGGTGCGATGAAGATGGTTACTTCTGGTTCGTAGGCAGGGCTGATGATGTAATAAAAAGCTCAGGATATCGTATTGGTCCTTTTGAAGTCGAGAGTGCATTGATGGAACATCCTGCTGTACTTGAATGTGCAATTACAGCAGTGCCTGACCCCGACCGGGGACAGATTGTCAAGGCAACAATCGTTCCTTCAAAAAATTATCATCCGAGTGAAGAACTTGCAAAAGAGCTTCAGGAGCATGTTAAAAAAGTTACAGCACCTTATAAGTATCCACGTCTGGTTGAATTCGTGACCGAACTGCCTAAGACGATCAGTGGGAAGATCCGAAGGGTGCAGATCCGGGAAGTGGATAAAGAGGAATAAAATTATAGTATTCCCGGGAATTCAATCACTTAGTTGTATCAGGAACATGTAATTTTTGTTTTGCCAAAATTATCAAATTGAAGCTCTTCGCAGCANNGCGCTCGCGGGGATTCAACAAGATATGATAAGCTTTCACATTTCCAACCGCTAATGGAGAGCCCTTCGGGGTTCATTAGATCATCTAAAAAACTTTTGCCAAATCAAAATGCATATTGGCAAGAGTTAAAGGAAAAACAGAAAAACGGTCCTCTCGTTGTAAAAAGCAACAAAAACACATTTATCTATTTTAATTTAAAGTTTTAATTTCCTTTTTCTT
>PLML01000039.1:31791-37431 GCA_003141525.1 Bacteroidales bacterium | reverse complement strand
TTCCAACTATGTTTGCTGCAACCGGCTACGAATTTTATAAAACATCAGTTAAATTTTCCGGGCATGAAATTTTCCTACTGAGCCTCGGACTGTTAGTTGTCTTTATTACAGCCTGGATTGCTGTGAAAGTATTTGTGAGAATTGTACAGAATTATGGCTTTAAATATTTTGGTTATTACAGGATTATTATTGGAATACTCTTCCTGCTCTTAGTAAAACAAACTATCAGCTAGAAGCATAGATGCTTAATGACGATAGGCAAAGTACTCCCAAGCTCCAATATAAATTTTAATGATATTATAAAGGTAATTACATATGGAATGATTAATGATTTAAATTATTAAAAAAATGGCANNGTCAATTCTGACGGGACACCCAATGTTGCACCAAAGAGGTCAACACGTGTATTATCAGACGATTCTCTTATTTTTTCTGAAGGGACAGGCGGTGCGACCTATGCAAATATTAAGAGAGGGTCCAAAGTTTCCGTTTCTGTAGTAAACAGGGATATCTTAGACGGGTTTAGATTTCTTGGAAATGCTTCATTGCATGAAGATGGCCAGTTATATGAGCAAGCTGCCGAAATGTCAGAAAAAAGAGGAATGCCAAAACCCATTGCTGTATGCGTAATTAAAATAACGGAGATACATACTCTTAAACCAGGACCTATGGCTGGCAAAAAAATTGGTTAAAACCTATAAGCAAAATTCAACCAGGATAGCGTGATAATTGTTACGCAATCAGGTGTCCTTACTGACAGTGAATCCTCAAATAATAATTAACCAAATTCCGAAGCGAGAACTTCACCTATTATCCTTATCGTCGATGATGATGAGGTAAGCATTGCTTTCCACAAGACAATTCCTAAAATTGTTTCATTGAAATATTTGATTTCAAGAAATGGTTTAGAAGCAGTTGAAATGTGCCTGGCAAATAACAGAAATGTTACATAAAACACTTCAATCCAGATGTTCTGAAAATTCCGGTTCAAATATTTCAAATCAACTTTTTAGGTTCTAATTAATATTGAACATTTCCCCTTTTTAACTTGTCAAAACTATCAATTATAATTTGTTGATATAATTTTTAAAATTTCTTTTGATTCAATAAAATTGCCTTAATTTGCAGTTATGAATTGCATTATAGGCGCCGATAAAAAAAATTGTAAACTTCTGGAAGAATTTATAGGTAAATCTTCTTCTCTCAATCTTTTCGGAACATTCACCGATTCAATTTCCGTCAGGAACCAATTATCAAAACAAAAGGATATTGACCTTCTCTTTCTTGATATTGAGATACTAGAAATGGATTGCTTAGATTTTATCAATAATCTCCATTACAGACCTAATATTATAATATTATCATCGAGTGATCAATTTGCTATAAAAGCATTTGACATTAGTGTTGTTGATTATCTGCTTAAACCTATCACTTATTCAAGATTCTGCAAGGCCGTTGATAAAGCAATAAGGTTTTTTTCTCGGAAGGAAGTCAGCAATAATGGTGATAATGAGGTATTTATTAAGAAAGAATCATCCTTAATTAAGCTGAAACTTAAAGATATAATATATATTGAAGCTCTTGAGAATTATGTTACTCTTGCCACCATTGATAAAAAGTTTACCATTCATTTTACTATGAAAGCGATAGAGAGTCATTTACCTTCAGAAATTTTTATCAGAGTGCACAGATCATTTATAGTGAACAAGAGCATGATACAAACCATAAAAGAAAATTCTCTGGATCTGATTGTTGGAGATACTATTAAAAACTTTCCAGTCGGCAAATCATTTAAGGATCTTCTTCTGAATAACATAAACATGATATCCAGATAAAATTTTCCTTCTCATAACCTTATCATTCGTCAACTTGTCAAACATGAATGAAAAGTGTGGGAAAAGGTGGAAATGCAAAAATTGATTTTTATGAGAGCTAGAGTTTTTAAATTCCTAAGCTTAGATAAAAACTAATGTTTCTTTACATATTTCACCTTTGTCGTCTAACCCATGTAGTTTTATGCCAATACTAAACTTAGCACCTTGAACAATATCTTCTATGGGGCCAAAAGCATCTATAATATCCTCAAAATCATCCATTTCCTCATATTCATCAACGGGCAAGTATAAGTGTACAATTAAAACATAATCAGGTTCCTTAATCCGGATCAGGACTTTAAATATTTTTGCCAGCCATAATACTGATGCAGTGTTGAAATACTCCAGTTCGAGTCTTAAATTGGTAGTTGGTCTGGCTTTTAGAATGTATTCTTTCACCCAGTTCAATACAGGTTCATAAACTTTTGCAGCATTTTCAGGAATTGACCTGCCAGAGAATATAAGATCACCTGTTAATTGATTCAGATCAATTAGCGGAGTTTTTGGTGTTTTTTCTATTATTAGATTCTGAAATTCCTTCATCATATGCTCCTTTAAGGACTTTTAAGTTAGAAACCTGTGTTTTATTAAAGCATTAATCAAATCTACAACTTATTTTTAGAAGGTAATAAACCTTTGTCAAAAACCTGCCTTCAATCATCAATAAAATTGTTTGTTCATGTAAAATTATAGTTCCTCTTTATATTTATGTATATATTATGACCTAAAATTGATCCGGGTGTCCAAAATAACTTACACGATCTACATTTCATTAGTATCCTTATCATTTCATAACTTATCGGCAGTTTTCCATCGTGTTGATTCAATCTTGTTGTTTCCTAACATTTTTCGTGATCAGGTTTCTGAGATTGAATGATTATAGGTAAGAAAAATCGATTAGTATTAGGTGTAAATTTTGATAAACTTAAGATGATTAACAGATTCTATCATTTATATATACAATAGTTTCTCCAATTCTGGAAGGCTCAATAATAATCCCAAAAAGTCACTTTATTCATTACAATATTTCTAAAAAAACCTGAAATAGTGTCAAAAAACTAAATTCTGATCCATATAATAAAACCGTTTGTCAAAATCGAAGTTATTCTTCATAATTATAGTGTGCTTTCTTATTATTCAGATAATCAATGTTATGGATTGTGAAATTACTTTTTGATCAAATTTTTATGCAGATTTCTGATCAATTTCGATTTAATTTTGATGAACTATACCCTTTCGGTACGTTAGGAGTTGATTCATATAAATAATTCACCATTTTAAAAAGATATAGAGTTTTTAAAACTTGCTTAATTACGCACTAATTGGGCATTACCGACTTGACAGTGTTATTCGGGTTTATTAATTTTACCATGTAATTAAATACAAAAAATAATGAAAGCACGCTTTCAGATTACATCAGATAAATTTGGAACGTTTCTTTTAAGACGCAGAAGAATTGCCAAAGCATTCCGTTGGTGGTTACGTAAAAATGGATTCACTTACAAGTCAACTTTTTTGCCATTAGATAATTTTTCAAAACCTGGACAGTAAAGAATATGCTTAATAAATAATTGTTTAATCAACGACTTTAGAAAAATGGGGAATTTAATTGTTATACCGATGGCATTAGTTGCCACATGTTTATTTTATCTGCTCAGATCGTTTTTTAAAATGATTAAAGGAATGTGAAACCATTGATCAAACATCTGTTTTCAATAAAACTGCTCTCCTGACGAACTGTTCTTAGTGAATTAAACCTCAACCAGTAATAGAAACCAACCGATATAGTAAAACTACAAGAGGGAACTCGTAAAAATTGGAGTCACAAAAAATGAGATTTGGAATCAGAACATTAAAATTGTCTTTCATAAATTGCAGTAAGATTATCATTTTGGCTGCTTTAATTATCTTAAATCATATCGCTACAATAATGTTAAGTAATTCCTGTTTTGTTTTTCCAAGTTTATAGCCTAACATTTCAATCATTTCTTTTTCCTTGCCTTCGCTGAAACATAAATCTTTATCAGAAAGGTTTTTATATTTCTGTTTGAGTTTTTCTTTCTTAATTGCCCAATAGCCAGTAACCTTCGGATTCATATCGTCTGACTTTAAATGTATTTGATTGAAAGATAGTTTAATCTAATTTTCATTATGATTAGGCAATTTATTAACTTATTAACATTCGCCCTCTATTAATGAACAATTAGTTAGTCACTTAAGTAAGGGTAGAAACAAAAAAGCCTCGATATTATTATATATCAAGGTTTTATTTGTTTGAAAAAGTACCCGGAGCCGGGATCGAACCGGCACAGCATTGCTGCCACTGGTGTTTGAGACCAGCGCGTCTACCAATTCCGCCATCCGGGCGAATTAAAGAGGACTGCGAAAATATAAAAAACTTTTGTCTTTATCCTTTTGTCTTTTTTCTCCTTTTCTCCCCTTCTCCAATTCACCCCTTCATTCTCACGACAATCTCCCTTATCGCTAATTCAATTCCTTCAGCATCATAACCACACTCACTGTATAGCTCTTCCTGTGTGCCCTGTTCTACAAAATAGTCTGGTATGCCGAGCCGCCTGATATCAGAGCTGTACCCCTTGTCACACATGAATTCAATGACAGCGCTTCCGAAGCCTCCTTTAAGCACTCCATCCTCAACTGTAATTACATATTTGAATTTTTTAAAAACGGAATGAAGTACAGACGTATCGATTGGAGTGACAAATCTCATGTCATAATGAGCAATTGATACATTTTCCTTTGCCAGTTTACTCACGACTGCAGCAACAACTGTTCCGGGATGACCAATAGACAAAACCGCTAAATCATTGCCTTCACTTATCTGGCGTGCTTTCCCTATCTCAATTTCCTGAAATGGTTTTTTCCAATCGGAAAGAAATCCCCGTCCACGAGGATAACGGATTGAAAAAGGAAAGTTGTTTTTTTCAAGCTGAGCTGTGTACATCAGATTCCTTAGTTCTATCTCATCCATGGGGGCAGAGACAACCATATTAGGAATACTGCGCATGAATGCCATATCGAAGAACCCGTGATGAGTGGCACCATCGGCACCGACAAGACCACCTCTGTCAATACAGAATACAACATGAAGGTTCTGAAGTGCAACATCGTGAATTATCTGGTCGTATGCTCTCTGAATAAATGATGAATAGATGTTGCAGAAAGGTATCATTCCCTGTGTGGCAAGCCCGGCTGAAAATGTAACAGCATGCTGCTCGGCAATTCCTACATCAAAGGTTCTCTCAGGCATCTCTTTCATCATAATGTTAAGTGAGCTGCCTGTTGGCATTGCAGGAGTGATACCGGTTATCTTATTGTTTAACTCCGCGAGTTCGAGAATCGTTTTTCCAAATACTTCCTGGTAGGTAAGTGGTGCATCTGCTACTGAGTTATTGATTATCTCACCGGTTTTTTTGTTGAACATCCCGGGAGCATGGAATGTTGTCTGGTCTTCCTCAGCCTGCTTAAATCCTTTTCCTTTAACTGTAAGGCAATGAAGCAGTTTTGGTCCGGGGATTCTCTTAAGGTCCTCGAGAACCCGGATCAGGTGCAGGACATCATGACCGTCAATGGGGCCGAAATATCTGAAATTGAGCCCTTCAAAAAGATTGCTCCTATCGAGTATAGTACTTTTGGCGCCGGCTTCAATCTGGGCAGCCAGTGTTCGTGCATTTGGTCCAAGTTTCCCGAATACTCCGAGAACTTTCCACACCCTGTCCTTAAACCTGTTATATGTTTTACTGGT
>PLML01000039.1:0-31667 GCA_003141525.1 Bacteroidales bacterium | reverse complement strand
ATTCCTTTATATTTTCTGTTAGTAGAGAATTTTTCACGTCGTCCTGTAAGTATTTTATGTCCGTAAGCCTGATGCCCGACATCCCAGATAATTTTATCATAGGGTGTATTAAAGACATAGTGAAGAGCGACGGTTAACTCTACAACACCCAAACTTGCTCCGAAATGTCCGGGGTTATTACACACTACATCTATTATAAACTGCCGGAGCTCAGAACACACCTGTACAAGGTCCTCCGGATCAAGTTTCCGGAGATCTTCAGGAGTATATATTTTAGAGAGTAAATTCTCTTGGATTTCCATTAATAGATGGTTAAAACAAATGACCGACAAATATAACAATTATTATTCCTGAGTGTTTGCTGAAGCATACCCGGGATTTTCTTATTTTTGTTCCGTAATTCGATGGAGTAGATACAATTTTTATGCGGAGAAGGCGTTATAATTAAAATCAAATTGAGGTTATGAACAGATCATTTTTTTACATCCCGGGATTTTTTGCTTTAGTAATTTTTTCAGTATCATGCGTTTCCGCAAAGAAGTTCAGCAGTTTGCA
This sequence comes from Bacteroidales bacterium, assembly GCA_003141525.1. Lineage (GTDB taxonomy): Bacteria > Bacteroidota > Bacteroidia > Bacteroidales > VadinHA17 > LD21. Next base: position 31,112 of record PLML01000039.1, on the reverse strand, counting down.
GGATACCAGCAAACAATTCATGAATGAGAGGGATGCTTTTAAAACCGACAACATAGGGCTTGAGATGCAAAACAAAGAACTTAAAGCCAAACTTGCTTCGCTGGAAAAAGAAGCAGATACCGTTCAGCTGGAAATTACAGCTGCACAGAATGAACGCGACAAGGCTTTAGATGATTATAATAAAATCTCAGCAAAATATACCGAATTACAGAATGCACAGGAAGATCTGATCAAGGGAAATGTGAAAGAGACTCAAAAATTACTTTCAGAGCTTCAGACAGCCCAGGATAACCTTCAGAAAAAAGAAGATCTTCTCCGTCAGCTCGGACAGAACCTTGATGCAAAAAAAGCTTCGCTCGATGAGGTTACATTTGAACTGGAAAAAAGGAATGCACGAATGGCTGAACTTGAAAAAATCCTTGATGCGCAGAAAAAGATTGTTCAGGATCTTAAGAGCAAAGTATCTGAAGCTCTCCTCGGGTTTGAGAACAATGGACTTACGATAACTATGAAGAATGGCAAAGTATATGTTTCACTTGATGAAAAACTCCTTTTCAAATCTGCCAGCTGGGATATTGATGCCAACGGAAGAAATGCATTGAAAAAACTGGCAGGAGTACTTGAAAAAAATCCGGAAATCCAGGTCATGATTGAAGGACACACTGATAATGTTCCATATAACCCGGGCAAGAGTCAGTTAAAAGACAACTGGGACCTGAGTGTCAAGAGGGCTACTACTATTATCAGAGTACTGCTCGAAGGATCAAACATTGACGCAAAAAGATTAACTGCCGCGGGAAGGAGTCAATATTCGCCGGTAGATGAGCGCAATACTGCAGATGCTCGTCAGAAGAACAGAAGGACCGAGATCATTCTGACTCCTGATCTGACGGAACTATATAAGTTAATTGATAAGTATTAGTTCTAGTAAACTGAATATAAAAAATTGGTAGATGAGTGAGTTATTCAGAGAATTCCTGCAGTTTCACATTCATATTCTTAAGAGCCTTTAGGAGATTGTCTTCAGGCCGCAGGAAATCCTGGGTTCCCCAGAATAAAGGGTCATAGTTTTTTATGGTCCTGGAAAAAATTGAATGAATAGGCGCAAGTTCTTCCCGATCAAACCTTGAAACATTCGTTAATCGGGTTTCTGTAATTGCCAGTTCAAAAAATACTTTAAACTGTGTATTGAAAAGTCTCTTCTTCTGGCTTGATGTAAAGATCAGATCGCCTCTGACATGATTTAGAAAATATCTGTTCTTCATTTTCAGGTAACTAACGGAATACTTTACTGAAACAGGCCAGGTGTTAAATCCACGTGAGGCTGCTGTGATAAAGGTATCTTTCATTTTATGGATTAGCTTAGGATTTATTTCAAATTCAACGTTAAGGATGCCGTAATCAACTGTATTTATATATATAGTGCCTTTAAATAACGGAAGATCAACATTTTCACGCTGTTCAAACTCGATTGCATAAGCAGCTTCATCATCATAGGTAACTATATCTGTCATCCTGTAAGTGTAGTCTGCCATACTCTCCATTGTAATGAAATCAAAAATGTTTTTTGCACCGTCAAGCTCAAGACATGTGCTCAGACCTGCTTTGAGTCTTATTGCAAGCGTATCACTGCGCTCGGTGTTTTCAATTTTCCTGCTTTTATAAACTTTAATCTGATCGCCATAAAGAGTTCCCGAGTATGCACTTTTATAAATCTGCAATATTGCCTCGGAATAGGTCTGAAGTTCAGACTTTTTAAGAACACCTTCCCGGTAGAAGCCCGTCATTAATGCGGGTGTGTTTCCATAGTTATGAGATATTGCCTTAAACGCCCTTGAAATGATCTCCTGTGGATTCTGATTTTTGATGATAATCTCGGGAATTGAGATGAATTCTCTCTTCATAGAAATTGTCAGGTTATTCGCAAAGATCTTCTTAACAGGGATTTCTCTTCCTAAATATCCAAGATATGAGAAGGATAAAGTGTCGTTAGAGAAATCAAGCGTGATTTTCATGCCAAAGTTGCCATTATTATTAGAGACAGTCCCCTTTCCCTTATTCTTTAATGCGATGGACGCAAAAGGTAATGGTTCTGATGTCTCATCATCAACGATCTTACCGGTGATGTATTTTACATTTTCAGCTGCGGTTGAATCTGCCGTAAGTGAATGGTGACTTTCTGCATGCGAAATAATTATATATCTGTCAATTACGGAGAAAACGAGAGAATCGTTTATCAGGATACTATCCAGAATAACACTAAGTTTTGTATTACTGAAAGTCATTACCGTCTTCTTCTCCTGATCAATCAGACGGCTGTCATAAGTAAAGTTGTATCCTGTTTGCCGGGTAATAATGTTCAGAGCATTGCCTATTTTAACTGTACCCGCCCTGAAGGTAAATGCTGAGTCAAGAATGCCTTGCTGGCATATCATTCTTTGCGGGAAGATCAGCAGAAGCAAAAATGCAATGGCCTCGAACTTTGTACAAATTTTGCCATTGTGAGATGACATCTTTCAGTTATGAGTCACTTTTTTAAAAGATGGTAAATATTGCCATCTTTTGTATAACCCAGGTTAAAGCTAGTACAAATTAAACGAATTATTGTTTCCTGAGGTAAATTATCAATCGGGGAAACCCATGTGTTTTCAAGTATCCCGGGATCGTCAGCAATAATATCCATATTGTAAACCCTTTTCAGATCATTGAATACAACACTTAGCTTTTGTCCGCTATATTCAAGGTAACCGGTCTTCCACGAAAGATAGTTTGGATTGCAGTTGAGTGTTTTGGCAGATTTCTTTGCATTGACTGTTCCTACAAAGCCGGGATCGAGTTGAATAAATTGTGCTCCTGAATTATCGGATACCAGAACCTTTCCTGTCTTTACAAAGACCTCGACTTCAGATGCCCTGTTATTTGTAATCACATTGAAGGATGTTCCGACAACTTTTACTTTAGCTTTGCCGGCATCAATAATAAATGGTTTGGAAACATCAGGGGATATTTCGAAGAAAGCTTCTCCTGTAAGTTTTACATTCCTTCCGTGTTTACCAAAGTTCTTCCGGTAGCTGAATTCAGAATTCCTGTTCAGGTAAATCTTACTATCATCGGGAAGTGAAATCAAAATATTCTTCTGATCATTTCCTGCAATAACGGTAGTTTTTTTACTCAGATATCCTGCGTTATTCATGTAAATTGCAGCAGCTCCAAGGCTTAACAGTATAAGAGCAACAGCTGCAATTCTTAAGAGTGTTGTACTCATAAATCTGATCCTGGCAGGGCTTTCACTTATTTTAAGTCCATTTTCTATCAACCTTGAATGAAGATTATTCCAGGCTTTATCAACATCTATTTGCTCCTGACTATTCATATTCTTTAAATCTTTCCACTTTTTACCTGAATTATTTGTATCTCCCGCCATAAACCGGTCAAGGAGATCTGTCTGGTCACCCTTTTCATCTGAAAGGACAGAGGCAAGTTCCTCCCACTCCTTATCGGTGAATCTCTCTATCTTATTCATCTCTTTCATTAAATTGTTAATTCCTTTCTGAATTCTTTTAAAGCCCTGCCCATATTTGCTTCTACTGTTTTTATTGAGACTGATAACTTTTCAGCGATCTCGGAATATTTAAGTCCTTCAAATCTGCTCATTGCAAATATCTTTCCACATCTTTCAGGAAGTCTTTCAAGGATCCTGGCTATTTTTTCCTGTAGCTCTTTGTAATTAAGGATATCGGAAGGATTCTCCTGACTTTCTGATTGACTGTATGACATCTCTTCAGCATGTCGTTCGATAACCCTGTTATGTTCAATATAGTGCAGGCATTTGTTGTGAACTGAGCGGAAGAGATAGCCATTCAAAGAACTTTCAATGTTTAATTTTTCCCTGTCCTGCCATAGTCTGAAAAACAGATCCTGAACAATTTCTTCAGCAGTATCGTGATCTTTTATCAGAGTTTTGGCGTATCGTACCAGGGAAACATAGGAGGATCGGAAAAGCGATTCAAACTGTCCTGCATCGCCATTTCTGATCCTCCATGTTATTTCAGTATCCCTGATCATAGATCTGATCTTATTTGTTTTGTTCCCTGTCGCTGAATTTAAGCTTTCTGCTAAGTCTGCGTATTGCTGATTCTATACTCTGGTCAGGCTCTATCACATTATAGTCTCCCCAGAATTCCTTATCAGTAAATGAAGTAACTTTTTCTGAAAACACATCGGTGTACTTTACCTTATCTTTCCCTGCAAATTTAATAACTTCCTGGTCAGTACGATCTGTTACGGCTATTTCTGACATGGTAGTATAATAGGTATTGAATAGTTTTTTATGCCAGTTAACTTTAAATTTAACTTCAGCCCTGGAGTATTCAAAGTGCCATTTGCCTCCCTGTTCACGATATTTAGTTCTGTAGGTCGCAATTTCGGGAGTTATTTTCATTCCAAGAGGTTTTTTCCTGATAAAAATTGATTGAGCTGCCTCTTTGTTTGCAAGATTGAATCCAAATTCTGCTTCAGTTATAGCGTAAGAGTCCATTTCTATATAGAGGCTTCCCATGAATAATGGATTTTCTACTGATGGTTTTTGAATGAAGTCAATTACATAATGCGGTTTATTTGCAATTTCAACAACACCTGTCAGCCTGTAATTGTAGTTCTGCATAGCCTCTTTGGTCAGAACAGTTTCAGTGTTTTTAACGAGATCAAGTTCCAAAACGCTTACTGGCCCACCCTGAAGTTTAAAAAGAACCGTGTCCATTTTTTCAACGTCGGAACTTTTCCTCCCTTTGTAGATCCTGACACCATCAAAACGTATATCACTGTTATAGGGTGCCTTGAAGATCTCAACCGCTGCTTCTCCTATTGATACATATGTACGGTTCTTTCTGATAGTCTCCCTGTAAAATGCCGTCATCAGGTTCGGAACCGACTCGTAGTTTTTGCTAATATTGCTAATGGCTTTCTCGACTATACTTATCGGATCAAGAGGCTTTACCACAATCTCTTTGATAGGTATAGGAGCTGCATCAAGAGCAATAATGTTTTTGGAACCATTATCTTTAAGCTCGCTTAAAGGGATACTTTTAGTTTTATATCCCAAATAAGTCACCTCAATAGTTTTTGAGGTTGAAAGGTCACCGACTTTAAGAGTGAATTCACCATCGATGTTTGTTACAATTGCCACATTTGATTCTTTTACGGCAACAGTTGCAAATACTAGTGGAGCTCTGCTTTCTGCATCAATAACCTTACCTTTGATTGTTATAAGATTCTGCTGGTCACTTTTCTTCTTTCCTGAAAGGTTTCCGGCAATTGCATTCTGGGCCATAAAGGCAAGCAAAAGGGCCACTGCAATTAGCGAAGTGTGTTTAAAAGTTTTCATTGCTTTTTTTATTAAGTTAAAAATTTAAGTTCATTTTGTTTTCGAATACCGTATTCTTTCCATTACAGCACTATGACCTGTTAGTTGATCTTTTACCCTATTATTGTGATAATTATTTTCATATCTTACTTCCCAATTTTAATAATAAATGATTGAGAGCCTTATTAAACCTGTTAATCTTTTCAAGACAGTATATTCGTATCTTAATGGCTCTGCTACTGGTAAAACTGAGATAAATGGCATGCCTGTATCTATTAGTGCTGAACTGACGAATAACTGCAATCTTCGCTGTCCTCATTGTTCATCAGGAGCAAGCCTGATGGGAAGAAAGCGTGGCTTTATGGATATTGAACTTTTTAAGAAGGTCATGAAGGAGCTCAATCCTTACCTGTATAATGTAAATCTTTATTTTCAGGGTGAACCAATGTTGCATCCTCAGTTTTTCTCTTTTGTTACCAATTGCCAGAAACCATATAGTGTTGTTTCAACCAATGGTCATTTTCTGTCAGAGGAAAGTTCGGAACAGATTGCTGGTTCCGGATTAAATAAGCTGATAGTATCCCTTGATGGTATGGACCAGGAAACTTATTCAGTTTACCGGGTTGGTGGGAGTCTTAATCAAGTAATTGATGGGCTAAAGAATGTGACTCGCGCTAAAAAAAGGCACAATTCATCTTTGAAAATTGAGATACAATTTCTGGTGAACAGATTTAATGAGCATCAGATACCAGTGGTAAGAGAATTTGCCAGAAGTGTTCAGGCCTCACTGAGTTTAAAGTCGATGCAGATCATAAATAAAGAAGATATTGAGTCATGGATGCCATCAGACAGCAGATTCAGAAGATACAAAATTAAAGAGGGGGAATATGTAATAAAAAACTCCTTGCCTGACAGATGTGCTAGACTTTGGTTTAATCCGGTAATTACATGGGACGGTAAAGTTGTACCATGCTGTTTTGATAAAAATGCTGAATATATAATGGGAGATCTTAACCAGGATTCATTCCGTGAAATATGGACCGGACCCAGATACAGGATATTCAGAAAAAGTATTTTAACGGGTCGTTATATGATCAATATGTGCAGAAATTGCACTTCAGGATTAAGAAGAGTCGAATACTAGTAAGGTTTTTCTTAGCCCCCCAAATGGGGGGATGGGGGGTAAATTTAAACCGTCATAACATCCTTTTCTTTCATTGCCATCACTTTATCAATCTTTGTGTTAAAGGAGTGTGTCATTTCCTGTACAAGATCGACAGCTTCTTTCTCGAGATCTTCCGGCAACCCGTCTTTGAGTAATTGCTTCAGTTCATCGTTTGCCCATTTCCTTGTAGTACGGATACTTATCCTGGCTGTTTCGCCTTCAGTCCTGACCTGTTTAACAAGCTGATGTCTTCTTTCTTCTGTAAGGGGAGGTATGTTTATACGGATAACCTCACCGTTATTAACAGGTGTGAGTCCGATATTAGCAGCCATTATTGCTTTTTCTATAGTCCCAAGCATGTTTTTTTCCCAGGGTTGTATAAGAATTGTTTTGGGATCGGGAGTATTAATATTAGAAACCTGGGTTAATGGGGAATTAACTCCATAATAATCAACTGTAATACCATCGAGAAGAGCNNAGAGTTGTACAACAAAAATAGTAAAATAGGCGGAATAGCAATAGCCCATTCAATTGCTTACAAGAGTTCCGATCGTTTCTCCATCGATCAATCTATTGAGATTACCGGGTTTATTCATATCGAAAACTATTAATGGCATATTGTTTTCCCTGCACATTGTAAATGCAGTAGTATCCATTACTTTAAGCCTTCTTTCAATCACTTCTTCAAAAGAAATGCAGTCAAATTTTTTGGCAGTAGGATCTTTTTCCGGATCGGAGGTATATACACCATCCACTCTTGTGCCCTTTAGAAGGACATTTGCCCCAATTTCAACTGCTCTCAGGGCAGCAGCGGTGTCTGTTGTAAAGAATGGATTCCCTGTGCCCCCTGAAAGGATACATACTGTATTATTTCTCATCGCATCCAACACTCTGTCCCTGTTATAGAGTTCTCCTACAGGTTCCATCCTTATTGAAGTGAAAACCCTGGCCTTGGCTCCCAATCTGCTGATCGCACTCTCGAGAGCAAGACCGTTAATTATTGTTGCCAGCATACCCATCTGATCCCCTTTTAACCGGTCAAATCCTGATTCTGTTCCACTCAGACCACGAAATATGTTTCCACCCCCGACTACTATTGCCACCTCACAGCCTTTATTTAAGACTTCTATTACCTGTATTGCATATTCATTTAAAACAGTATCACTGATTCCATGATTCCCTGTCCCTGAAAGTGATTCCCCGCTAAGCTTGAGCAGAATTCTGGAATATTGCATGGCGTATATGGCTTAAGTTAAATAAATCTGTCTGTTCCTGGATTATTTTTAATAATAGAAGGAATCAGAGCAACGAATTTAATAAAACTGAGTGGAATTATTTAAGTTTTTACAAATTTCCAGGGCAGTTAATTTGTTTTGCATTATTTTTAATCCTGTTTCTCCTGAAAATTAGAAACTTAAAAAACACTTAAATGGATATTAATAAATATTCAAAATTCATTGACCACAGCCCATTAAAAATGGATGCCTCAGAATCGGAAATAATCAGGTTCTGTAATGAAGCCATTGAACACTCCTTTCATTCTATGGTTGTCTTTCCTTATTATATTGACCTTGCAAAAAAGATAATTAAGGATTCCGGTGTAAAACTTGACACCGTAGTCGGTTTCCCCTTTGGGAATGAATTGATTTCAATAAAATCTCAGCAGGCAAGGACTTATCTTGAAATGGGAGCAGATGAAATAGATATGGTAATGAATCTATCAGCTTTCAAAAGTGGTAAGATTGACGAAGTCAAGCTGGACATAGACGCTGTTCTGAAAGAGGTCAGACATAAAAATGCGCTTCTGAAAGTAATAATCGAAATTGAACTTTTATCAGATGAGGAAATTGTCAGAGCATGCAACATAGTGGCTGAAATTGGTGCTGATTTTGTCAAGACATCCGTTGGCTTATTAAGAGGCAGTAAACCTGCAACTGTTGAGAAAGTCAAACTTATGTATGATACAGTCTCCCCCAAAGGTTTAAAAGTAAAAGCCAGTGGAGGTATCCATTCCACTGAAATATTTCTTGCAATGATTGAAGCTGGAGCTTCACGCGTAGGAACTTCAAAAGGCATTGAACTGCTTAAAGGATTAAAAAACAGCAATCAGGAAATAGATTATTAAAGATTGGATTTGCGAGTGTGAAAAAAGTCCCTGGTCAAATATAATTAACCAGGGATGTTCTTTTAAATTTGATCTTCTCTATCTTGAGAAATGAGCTACACTTTGTTTTTCTCGATCTCCTTCCATACGAGAGCACTTGCTCCAAGAATAGCTGCAGAACTCTCTTTCAACTCTGAAGGAAGGATTTTAACTTTATTACGGAAGACAGGCATCAGGTGTCGTTCCATACTCTCTTTTGTAGGTTTAAAAATATAGTCACCTGCTGCTGCTGCACCTCCGAAAAGAAATATTGCTTCCGGGCTCAGATAGTGGACAGTATCGGCTAAGGCACGGCCAAGAATTTCACCTGTTATCTGGAAGACTTCTTTAGCAATAGGATCTCCTTTTTCAGCTGCATCAAAAACAATTTTTGATGACATTTCGCTCATTGGGATATTCGAAAGCGGGCATTCTGAAGGATTATATTTTGCCAGGAGTTCGTAAACAGTACGTTTGATACCTGTAGCAGAGCAATAGGCTTCAAGATGGCCATGACCTCCACAACCGCAGAGACGTCCTTCAGGTACAACTGTTACATGTCCGCATTCACCTGCAAAACCATCCGAACCGTAAACCAGATCGCCATTAACAATCAGACCGCTTCCAAGTCCGGTGCCGATAGTCATCATTGCAAAATTTCTCATCCCCTTTGCACCACCGTAGATCATCTCCCCAAGGGCAGCTGCATTAGCATCATTAGTTAATTTTACAAATTTAAATTCAGGAAAATTATTATTAATAAGTGAAGCAAAATTAACAACACCCACAAAAGGCAGATTCGGGGCATATTCAATGGTTCCGGTGTAGTAATTAGCATTTGGTGCGCCGATACCAATACCCATAACTTCTATCTGGGGATTGATCTGTTTCACCATTTCAATAGCGTTTTTAATTTCTTTAGTGAGGTCGCTAACGTACTTGCTCACTATTTTATCAGACACTGTCTGAGTCATATGGGGGTTTTCCATTTTCTGCGGAGTTGGCATCTGTGGTTTTCTTTCATACAGCACATTACCTTCACTGTCAACTACTCCGATTGCGGTATTTGTTCCACCTATATCAATTCCAATTGATACCCTTTTCATTTTTATAGTTTTTTGATATTAATAATGCATTATGCTTAATATACAGACATAAACAGAGTTTTACCTAGTAATTACTGTTTATGTCTATTTTTCAATCAATTAAATAATATTCAATTCAAGCTATCTGATTTTACTTCCCTTTAATGCAAAGAAAACAATATAGATATAAGATACAAGAGGCACCAGCAAAGCAGCACGAACGCTTATACTGTCAGTGAAATAGCCCATTAACAACGGAATCACTGATCCACCTACTATCATAGTATTGATAATCCCTGAAGCCATTGGCATCTCAAAGTTGTCAAGATCTTTAACTCCCAATGCAAAAATATTCGGGAACATAATAGAGTTAAAGAACCCTATTGAAAGAAGAGCCCAGATACCCACATTGGCACCAAGGATTGTTGCAGAAAATACTAATGCTGCCCCAATTATAGCAAATACACCAAGCATAACATTTGTTTTCCCTTTTGAGAAGTTCATTGCCATAAAATTAACAGTAGCAATACCAAGGAATATAAGACCGTTAACTGGCTGAGAATTAAAAACAAAAACACCTTCTTTTATCTGGCTGCTTGTTACTAACCAGCCTACAAAAAATGCAAGTATAACTACAGCGCCTGAGTACATAAATTTCTTTTTTTGCTCCATGGCACTAAGGTTAATAGATCCAAGGAAACGACCAACCATAGCACCCCCCCAATACATGGCGGCTAATTTGGCAGCTTCACCAATCATCATTCCGCTCTGTTTAAGATAGGGAACTATAGCTGTTGAAATACCAACTTCAGCACCAACATAAAAGAAAATTGCCAGAGCTCCCAATAATACATGGGTGTGTTTCCAAATGCTCTTCCTTCCAACTACTTCCTCCCCACCGATTATTTCCGGCAGTTTCATGAAAAAGATAGCAACCGCAATCAATAAAACAATTCCCCCAATTATCAGGAATGGAGTCTGTACTGCAGTTGGTCCCATTGCAATAGCTGCAGGTGTAAGAACGAAAATTCCAACAACGAAAGGAGCGACAGTAGTAGCAAATCCATTTAATGCCTGTGCCAGATTAAGCCTTGAAGAAGCCGTTTCTTGTGAGCCCAGTGCAGCAACATAAGGATTTGCAGCAGTCTGAAGAAAAACTACTCCTGTTGCCATCACAAAAACTGCACAAAGGAAGAGTGCGTATGAAGGTACAGCTACAGCAGGATAGAATAAGAAGCTACCTACACTTATAAGGAGTAAACCGATTATAAGCCCCATTTTATAGCCTGTTTTCTTAATAATTTTTCCGCATACAAACGAAAATGCAAAATATGCGAAAAAGAATACTCCATTGACAAGATTTGCCATGAAGTTGCTCAGGTGAAAGGTCGCCTGAACCTGATCTTTTAATGCAATGTTGAAATTGGTAATGAATCCGAAAATAAAAAAGATCATTAACATTAGGGTCATTCCCATCCGTAAATTGCTATTTGATTGTTGTTTCATTTAGTGGTTTTTTTTCGTTATGTATAAGTAATTTACTTTATTATTTGTATTAACAAATATATAAAACTAATTGTATTAAACTAATGCAATGACATTGCGTTTTGAAAAAAAGAGAAAAGTGCCCAAAGGGTGAGGGGGTATGAATGATGATAATGTATTTTATTAAAATCAGTTACAGAATTGAATACCCCTCTGTCGCTTTGCGACATCTCCCCTAAAGGGGCGAATATTAACGTTTTTTAAGGTGAATTAGTGTAAAAAAAAGTGGCGCCATGAAACGCCACCAGATATTGAATTATGAATCTATGTATTACAAGTTAAGTGTAAAGCGTCTGAATTCTGTTACAGCAAGCTCTTTATTTACAGACTGAAGATACTGTCTGATGGTCATCTTGTTATCCTTTACAAAATCCTGATTTAGCAGAGTGCTTTCTTTAAAGAACTTGGAGAGTTTACCCTGAGCAATTTTCTCCAGCATCTCCTCAGGTTTCCCATCACGTCTTGCCTGTTCTTTGCCAATTTCAATTTCCTGTGCAATAACAGATTCCGGTACAAAATCCTTATCAATAGCAACAGGGTTCATGGCAGCAATCTGCATCGCTACATCTTTGTATACCTGAACATCAATTCCTGATTTTGTAAAACCAACCAGTGTTGCAAGTCTGTTACCCGGGTGAATATATGCCTGTACATGAGCTGCTTCGATTTTACCAAAATATGAAAGATCGAGCTTCTCCCCAATTATTCCTACATATTCAACAACCTTATCTCCGACTTTTCCGCCATTCATTGGCAGCGATTTGAGCTCATCAAGATTTGCTGGTTTCTTTGTAACTGCCAAATCAAGTATTTTGTTAGCCAGAGCCAGGAAGTCAGCATTCTTTGCAACAAAGTCAGTCTCACTGTTGAGAACGATCATTGCCCCGTTCTTTCCATCGGAAGACACTTTTGATAAGACAACTCCTTCAGAAGCCTCTTTGTCGGCCCGTTTATTGGCAACTGCCTGTCCTTTTTTACGAATTATTTCAATTGCTTTGTCAAAATTGCCATCGGATTCTTCCAGAGCCTTTTTGCAGTCCATCATCCCCGCAAGAGTTACTCTTCTTAATTTTGCAACATCAGCAGCATTTATAGCAGCCATAGTTATACCTTTATAAGTTACAATTATTATTTTTTACAGTTCTTCTTCTGTTTCGTTAATCACCTTAACAATATCTTGATCTTCATCTGGCTCGTCGACGATATCGTCATCAACCTCAACCTCTTCCTCTTCTTCAACTATTGCTTCTATAATGGCGGCAGGAACGTCTTTTGTTTCAAGATCTCTCCGCATTACTTTTTTGTCTTTCTGCTGAGGCTCTTTGTCTTTTTCAATTTTTCTTTCATTAAGACCTTCTTCAATTGCCTGACAAAGGATTCCGACTATTAAAGAAATCGACTTTGAAGCATCGTCATTTGCTGGAATCGGGAATTCGATATCGGATGGATCTGAATTGGTATCAACCATGGCAAAAACCGGAATTCCGAGTCTTTTTGCTTCTCTGACAGCAATATGTTCTTTGGTTACATCCACGATAAAAAGCGCTGACGGCAGTCTCGTAAGATCTATTATGCTTCCGAGTGTTTTTTCCAGCTTGGCTCTTTGTCTGGTAACCTGTAATCTTTCACGTTTTGAAAGGTTCAAAAAGGTTCCGTCTGTCGCCATCTTGTCGATGGATGACATTTTTTTAACAGCCTTACGGATAGTTGGGAAGTTGGTAAGCATACCACCGGGCCAGCGTTCTGTTACATAAGGCATATTAACCGCTTTGACTTTTTCAGCTACAATCTCTTTTGCCTGTTTCTTAGTAGCTACAAATAGTACTTTTTTACCTGATTTGGCAATGTGTTTCATTGCTGAAGCTGCCTCATCAATTTTTATTACTGTTTTTTCCAGATCAATAATATGAATACCGTTACGCTCCATAAATATATAAGGAGCCATCGCCGGGTTCCATTTTCTTTTAAGGTGTCCGAAATGCACACCTGCATCAAGTAATTCTTTGAAATCTGTTCTTGGCATTGTTTGGTTTATTAAGTTTACATTCTTTCAATCAATTGCAAAGTAGCTCCAGTTAAGGAAGTCTTCACAATTTAGATACTAAACTTGCATCTATAACGACTCTCTTTTTAATTTTAACGTTTACTGAACTGGAATCTCCTGCGGGCCTTTGGCTGGCCTGGTTTTTTCCTTTCAACCTCACGCGGATCGCGCTTAACAAATCCTTCGGCCTTAAGCTTTGATTTGCATTCAGCATCAATCATGATCAGCGCTCTTGTTATTCCATGACGGAGTGCTTCAGCCTGTCCTTTTACTCCACCACCATCGAGATTGACATTGATATCATACTTGTCTGCAACATTTAAAAGAACCAGCGGTTGCATTACTACATACTGGAGTGTTTCAGCGCCAAAGTATTCCTTATAATCCCTGCCATTAACAGTAATTTTACCTTTGCCATCGCTTAAATATACCCGGGCTACAGCTGCTTTTCTTCTTCCAAGAGCATTGATTGTTTCCATTTATCTTGCTTAAAATATTTTAAAGTTCAATTTTTTTAGGTTTCTGCGCTTCATGTGGATGTTCACTTCCTGCATAAACATGCAAATTTCTGTAAAGTGCGCTCCCAAGCCTGTTCTTTGGCAACATACCTTTTACAGCTTTCTCTACCAATCCGATAGGATTTTTTTTCAGCAGCGCTTCAGCGGTCATAAATCTCTGACCTCCGGGATAACCTGTATGCCGGACATATACTTTATCTGACCATTTTTCGCCTGTCAGATCGACCTTCTCTGCATTGATAACAACAACGTTGTCACCGCAATCAACATGAGGTGTAAAGTTAGTTTTGTGCTTTCCTCTAAGCATTGAGGCTACAACTGATGCAAGTCTTCCCAGAACCTTGCCTTCAGCATCAATAATTACCCACTCCTTGTTTACAGTAGCTTTATTTGCTGAAACTGTTTTATAGCTTAAGGTGTTCACTTGTCCTTATTTTTTAATTGATATACTTATATTCAATGTAATTACCCCATTATTTTGAGGTCTGCAAAAATACAATATATTTCCTAAAAAAAAAGAAATCTGTACAGATTTTATTTTTGTTATGCAAAACTAGCTTATTTTTATATTCTGTATTGACACAAAATGATGATTATATAAGGATGATTCCTTTATGACCTTTGTGAACCTTTGAGAATTCCTCAGTATGACTTTGTGGTTAAATACTTCTTTTACCACAAGGGACACTAAGTTCAACACTAAGGAACACAAAGTAATAAAAACACCCTAATTAGATATTGATAAGATGAATTCAGGGAAAAGATTATCCAGAGATTTTTATACCCGGGATGTACTTGATGTAGCTCCTGAACTGCCTGGTAAAAACCTGGTTATCAGATTACAGAACGAATCATTGGGCAGATTCAGAGTAACGGAAGTTGAAGCTTATCGGGGCAGTGAGGATGAAGCTTGTCATGCTTTCAAGGGCAGAACTGCCAGAACCGAAATTATGTTTCACGAAGGAGGCAGGTTGTATATTTATCTTGTTTACGGGATGTACTGGATGCTGAATATCGTCACAGGCGAGAAAAACAACCCGCAGGCCGTCCTGGTAAGGGGAGTGGAAAATTATCCGGGACCAGGAAAATTAACAAAATCTCTTGGTATAGATAAGTCATACTATGGAGAGGATCTCGTTTTCTCAGAAAGAATATGGTTAGAAGATACCGGGTTAAGTTATCCCGTTAAGTGCGGCCCACGGATTGGTATTGAGTATGCGGGCGAATACTGGAAGTCAAGGCCCTGGAGATACTTTCTTTAATTTCTTTCAAGTTAAAGAGATGTTAATTAGAATTGTAAGTGAATGCATATAATATTTTTTTACGTTCTTTGTTCAGTAAATTAATCAAAAACAATTCTTTTATGGATTCAATTTGGGGCAATTGGCGTCGCTGGAATAACCTTACAGGATGGTTTGTATTTATTTTTTCTACAATAGTTTATCTGCTGACTCTTGAACCAACGGTAAGCTTCTGGGATTGTGGTGAATTTATTCTCGCAGCCTTTAAACTGCAGGTTGGGCATCCTCCCGGAGCTCCCCTGTTTCTTATGATGGGAAGAGTAGCAACTCTTTTTGCAGGAGGCGACACTTCCAAAGTGGCAGTGACAGTAAACGTACTGTCAGCAATCTGCAGCGGTTTCGCAATAATGTTCCTTTTCTGGACAATCACTCATCTTGTCCGTAAAGTTTTTGTAAATGGTAAAGAACTCGAATCAAAACAAATTCCTGCTATTATTGGCAGCGGTTTACTGGGAGCATTGGCTTATACATTTTCAGATACTTTCTGGTTTTCAGCAGTTGAAGGTGAGCTTTATGCACTTTCTTCACTGATAATTGCAGTAGTATTCTGGGGTATGCTGAAATGGGAGGAAGAAGAAGAAAAGCCATATTCCGGCAGATGGATAATCCTTATTGCATATATAATGGGACTGGGACTCGGCGTACATCGGCTGAACCTATTAATTATTCCGGTTCTTGTTTTTGTATACTATTTCAAGAAATATGAAGTCAAAACAAAAGGATTGATCAAGACAAGCCTGGTTGCACTTTTAGTCCTCTGGCTTATGGTGTTTGTAATAATGCCAGGTGTTCCGGAGGTTGCAGGCTGGTTTGAATTGTTATTCGTAAATATTTTTGGATTACCATATAACAGCGGACTTCTGTTCTTTATGGCAATTCTTTTTGTTGCTCTGGCCTTTGGTATAAATTACTCCTTAAAGCATAAGAGGGTGATACTGAATTATGTGATGACCTCTCTGATTGTGATTATAATTGGTTATTCATCTTACGCAATGATTATGATAAGATCTTCAGCCAGACCCCCCATGAACCAGAATAACCCTTCCGACGTGTTTTCATTATCATACTATATTAATATGAAGCAATATGGCAGTGCACCAAAATTCTATGGGAACTACTATAGTGCTCCTGTTACGGATGTTAAGAAAGTTATTTCAGGATATAATAAGGTTGGTGGTAAGTATGAACCATATTATCATCCTGAATATTCTTACAATAAACAGTTTCAAACAGTTTTTCCACGAATGTACAATTCCGATCCCGAACATGAAAGTGCATACAAATACTGGGGTAAGGTGGTTGGCAGGAAATTTTCCGGAGGAGAGGGAAAGGAAGCACTCGTATGTCCGACTTTTGGTGAAAACCTCCGTTATTTTTTCCGCTACCAGATCGGATTTATGTATATGAGATATTTCATGTGGAATTTCGCTGGCAGGCAAAACGATATCCAGGGGAACGGTAATTCTATCCACGGGAACTGGATCAGCGGTATAAAATTCATTGACGAAGCACGACTTGGGAAACTTGATAAAATTCCGGGTGATCTGAAGACTAATCCCGGCAACAATAAATATTATTTTCTACCCCTTCTGATCGGACTTGCGGGAATGTACTGGCATTACAAGAGAAACAAAAATGGTTTCTGGCTTGTAATGATTTTTTTCATAATGACAGGCCTTGCTATTATTGTTTACCTCAATCAGTATCCAAATCAGCCCAGAGAAAGGGATTATGCTTATGTTGGATCGTTTGATGCTTTTGCGATTTGGATCGGAATTGGATTTATGTTTGTTTATGAGAAACTTCAGAAGTATCTTGGGAACACAGGATCATTAGCCGTTACCTTCATAGTTCTTATTGCTGCAGTTCCTGTTCTTATGGGTGCGCAGAACTGGGATGACCATAACCGTTCAGGCCGCTACACTGCAAGGGATATAGGAGCTAATTATCTGAAATCAGTTGCACCGAACAGCATCTTATTCACTTACGGAGACAACGATTCATTTCCTGTCTGGTATAATCAGGATGTGGAAGGTGTAAGAACCGATGTACGCGTTGCAAATCTGAGTTATATACAGGCAGGCTGGTATATTGAAATGATGAGGCAGAAGGCATACGGTTCCGATCCTTTACCTTTTACACTAGGACCTGAAAAGTACATTGAAGGATTAAGAGAACAGCTGCCGGTCGATAACAGGGTCGATAAACCTGTTAATCTGAAAGACATTGTTCAGTTTGCAGGTTTTGATGATAATAAGTACAAAGTTGATCTTAGCGGTAGGGGTGATTTTGTGAACTATCTTCCGGCTAACAAATACATTATTGATGTTGATTCAGCTAAAGTGCTTTCGAACGGGACAGTCAAAAAGTATTATAAAGACAGACTTGTTTCCCCGATAATCTGGGAATATTCCGATGGAGATGCATTCAAAGGAGATCTCGCGATAATGGATCTTCTTTCTACAAATAAATGGGAGAGGCCTGTTTACTTTTCGACAACTGTTCCTTCAACTCAGTATAAAGGACTCGAGAAATATTTTGTACAGGAAGGCCTTGCTTACAGGATAGTACCGGTTAAAACCGATAAACCTGAACAGGGTGAATTCGGAATGATTGATCCTATAGTTATGTATGATAACATGATGAATAAGTTCTCATGGGGAAATGCCGGAGATCCTTCTGTTTATCTTGATGAGAATAATAAGCGTATGTTCAGTAATTTCAGAAGACTCTTTGGAACTTTAAGTAAAGAATTGCTTCTCAGGGGAGATACCCTGAAAGCCATTGAAGTGGCGCATCGGGGTCTTGAAATTGTTCCATCCAAAAAAATGCCGTACGATTTTTTCACTATTGGAATTGCAGAAGTCCTTATAAGTGCAGGCAAGACTGAAGAGGGTGAAAAGTTACTGAATGATGTTATTAAATACTCAAAAGAATATCTTGATTATGCAATCAGTTTAAACCCTCAGGAAAGGTATGGCCTTGAATATCCATCAGGAATTAATATGCAAGGGTTGCTAGATATTTATAATATGACCATTAGATTGAAATTAAACTCTATTACTCAAACGCTGGAACCGGAGATAAACAACTATTACGGCAAGCTTTATTCTGGAAAATAGATTCATATGCGGCTTTTCAGGCCTGGCTTAATGGCACGTTGTCTTTATCCTGAAGCAATATTCAGGATAAAGACAACTGAAAAGATATTATATCTGACTTTTGATGATGGTCCGGATCCGTTTACTACTCCTTTGTTGCTTGATATCCTTGAAAGACATGGTGTTAAGGCACTGTTTTTTTGTGACGGCAGTGCTGCGGGAAAATATCCCGATCTTATGGACAAGATCCGTAACAGGGGTCACATGATCGGAAACCATGGTTATAGCCATTTGAATGGATGGCTGACAGAATCTGATAAATACATTAACGATGTAACCAGAGCTTCAAAATTCACATCTGACAAGGTTTTCAGGCCTCCTTATGGCAGATTGTCATTAAAGCAAAAAAAGATACTGCTTAAATCATTTAAAATATTTTTTTGGGATATAATGCCTTATGATTTTGACAGAACATTTGGAAGTAAGAGGTCCCTTAGAATACTGAAAGACAAAATCAGGCCGGGTTCTATAATTGTTTTGCATGACACTGTTTCTTCCTGTGCAAATAAAATTGTCGGAGAATTTATAACATATGCAGTGAGCGAAGGTTATGGATTTGAATTAATTAATGCTTTTACATGATGTCTAAGCAAGGAACAACATTGCCTCTGAAAATACTCTTTCAAACCAGTAATCAACTTTTTTTGAGAGAGGAAAATCAAAAACAGGGAAAGGGTTTTCGTGAGTATATGTATAAGGGAAATCCCACACATCAACGATATCTTTCTTATTAAAATTACTAAGGGTTGAAATTACTCCTTTACTGGGGATAACAGAATCTTTCAATAAAGATATCGAATGGATCTGATCCCGGAGTTTATTTAAGATGTTCTCCCTGAATGTTTTAAGTCTTCCAAGATCAATCATCGATCTGAACGCCATTCCGATCTGGCTTGAGTGCAGAAAATCAACTAAAGGACTTTTCCCGGTAAGTGTTTTTTCAAAATCATACAGGTAATAACTATATACCCTGTCGAATGCAAGACTATCCATGATTAATTTGGAAGAGCCTCGCATATTACTGAAGACCGATCCTCCGCAGAAAATAAAAAGCTTTGACTCGGAAAAAAGCTTCTCGGGATTTCCCATCAAAATGATCTCAGCAAGAAAAGCACCTATCGAATACGCGAAAATATTAAAATTAGTGGTCTTTGGTATAATTTCATGCTCGCCATTTCTCACAGATGATAGTAGTTTTACAATATCAGATGATGTCTGATATCCTGATTTAAAGAATCTCATAGGGTCTTCGGTGAGACGGTTGCTGAGAGCAATATTGGCAAAACTCGACATATTTATTTCACCGAGCGAAGAATTCCGGTCCTTCATAAAATGAATCATCGCCCTTGGATCCTTCCACGTTGCCGGAGACCTGTTTATATGAAATGAAATAGGGAAAAGAATAACATAGCTGTCAGCATACTGCGCAAAATAATAAGCCCAGGCCAGGTATTTTACCCAACTTCTCTCATTCAGGCCATGAAGTAACAGAATTACTTTATCGCTTTTGGGGTTTCGCGGAGTAAAAACAGGGTAAGAAAAAGACCGGTTTTCGGGTATCAGCACATCGTTTTTATTTGAAAAATCATTTAATGGTACTTCCGACTGGAAGAAGATATTATGAATTTTAATATCTGAATTTGGAATTGATATTTTCTTATTCTCAATCGTGAAGACAGATTTAAGCTCATTAAATGTTTTAGTATACTCCATTGGTTCAGATCGGGGAATATTAATATGCAAAGGAAGCTATGAAATTAAAAGCAGACAAATTTTTGTGGCAGATGATAATGCAAAGGGATAAAACTTCCAAATGAGGGATGTAATTCAATTATTTGTGACGGAATCCTAAATTTTGTAAACAGTCAAAACTCTTTTTAGCTCTGTTTTAAGTAAGAAAATACTTAATTTTACATTCGATTATCAGATTGCAAATGGTCGACTTCCAAAAACCGATACCTCCATATTTGAATGAAAAGCAAAATATCATACGTCTGATACTTTTTACTTCACTTTTCGCCCTGGTTTTTCTTAACGCTTATTCTCCGTTTGGTGCAGACAGATGGTATGATTTGACAAGACTCGAGTTTTTTACTTATTCCAGTCTGGCAATACTTATAGGAGTGCTTGTAGTTGTAATAAGCCGTATCCTGATGTACAATGTGAGTAAAAGGAATACTATTAATATATGGCAATACCTTGTATGGATATTTGCCGAAATATTTTTAATGGCTCTCGCTTATACCATGTTCGAAAAACTATTTCTGAAAGATGTCCGGCAGTTTACTGATCTTTTAAAAAACTCTTCCCGAAATACTGCTCTTGTTTTGTTATTGCCCTATTCAGTTTTGTGGCTTTACTTTTCATGGAGGGATAAAAAGGAGCAGATTGAGCGGTTGGCAGATTCAGCTCCTTTTGCAGAAAGCTCAAGAGATATGATCCCTTTTTATGATGACAAGGGGATCCTGAAGTTTTCAATTAAGAAGGAGAATCTACTTTATCTTGAGTCAGATGAAAACTACGTAAACATCTGCTATCTTAATAAGGGTAAAATATCGAAATATATGCTTCGTGATACTCTGAAAAAAATAGAGGAGAGCTTCTCAGGAACTGAGATAATCAGGTGTCATAGATCATTTATGGTTAATTTTGAAAAAGTTAAAGTTATCAAAAAAGAGCGGGATGGTCTGAAACTCGAATTTGATAACCCATATGTGACAGATATTCCAGTCTCAAAAACTTACGTCAATACTGTAATGCAAACTTTCTCTAAATATTGCCAGGCAGTTGATCTCAGCTGATGGTTTTTAAATTATAGATTTTGTTTATCAGAATGAAATGTTACTTTTGAAATGATAATATATTTCCTGAAAAATGAATATTCTCATTCTGGGATCTGGCGGCAGGGAACATGCACTTACCTGGAAACTTGCCCAAAGTAAAAAGGTCAGTAAGATTTTTATAGGTCCTGGGAATGCAGGTACATCTAATTTAGGAACAAACCTGAAGATTGATATTGAAAACTTCACTGAAGTCAAAGCCGCTGTTTTAGAAAACAAGATTGATATTGTAATTGTTGGACCCGAAGCTCCATTAACAATGGGAATTCATGATTTTTTTCTGAATGATCTCACGCTTAAGAATATACCATTAATAGGTCCCGATAAATCCGCTGCGCGGCTGGAAGGGAGCAAAGACTTCGCAAAAGCTTTTCTTACCCGGAATAAAATTCCCACTTCTTCTTATAAAAGCTTTGATAAAACAACCCTGAAAGAGGTTCGCGCATTTCTAAGAACATTAAATCCTCCTTACGTTGTTAAAGCAGATGGTCTGGCTGCAGGAAAGGGCGTCGTAATAATTAATGATATTTACGAAGCTGAGAAAGAGGTAGAAGCAATGCTGAACGGGAAATTTGGACTGGCAGGCCAAAAGGTCGTTATTGAGCAGTTTCTTAAGGGAATAGAACTATCGGTATTTATTATTACGGACGGGTTCACTTATAAATTATTACCGGAAGCTAAGGATTACAAGAGGATAGGAGTTGGAGATACCGGACTTAATACCGGGGGAATGGGAGCAGTTTCACCTGTCCCTTTTGCAGATCAAAACTTTATGAATAAGGTGAAACAAAGGATAATTGATCCGACAATTAAAGGATTATCTGATGAAGGAATTGTGTACAAAGGATTTATTTTCTTCGGACTGATAAATGTGGAAGGTAACCCTTATGTGATTGAATATAATTCCAGGCTTGGTGATCCTGAATCGGAAGTAATTATACCAAGGATAGAGTCTGATTTCTTTGAGCTGATTGAAGGAGTGGCTAAAGGAGATCTGGCCAATAGAAAAATTGAGATTGATGAAAGATTTGTAACAACTGTAATGCTGGTCTCCGCTGGTTATCCGGGGACTTATGAAAAAGGCAAATCTGTTAATGGGCTGGATTTGACTCAGGGAAGTGTATTGTTTCATGCCGGCACAAAAAAAGAAGAAGATAAGGTTGTTACTTCCGGGGGCCGTGTTATTGCTGTCAGTTCATGGGGATCTTCAATGAAAGACGCTCTTAATACATCTTACAGGAATGCCGGTTTAATAAACTTTGAAGGCAGTTATTACAGGTCTGATATTGGATTTGATCTCTAAAACAAATGCTTCTACGAATATTTAAAGGAATTGGTCCCGGAGTAATATTTCTGATAATTATTATTCTTATTGGAATCTGGATAAGTGCGATTCTGAATCAACGGTTACACCCAAGATTTATCTATGAAACAGACCCTATGCCTCTTTATGGCCTTATTAAGATCATGATTCACAATAGTCATAATTTGGGAGTAATTCTTTCCTTTCTGATGGTCTCCCTGATGGCTTTCCTTATGGTAAATTTCAACACAACTGTTTTTTTTATAAATGAAAGGACTTTTCTTCCTGCGCTATTTTACGTTTTGTTTGGTGGTTTTTTCCCTGATCAGCAGCTTCTGAATCCGGTGATCCCGGCATCAATTTTTCTAATGTTTGCAGTAATCAGAATTATGGATGGTTATCATAAAACCGGGACGGCATACAATTATTTTGATGCGGGGCTTCTTATAAGTACAGGCAGTTTATTTTATGCAAACCTGATTTGGTTTGGATTATTGGTGATAATAGGGATTGCATTGCTCAGGACAGGAAACCTGAAAGAAATTGTAATTTCAATTTTTGGCCTCTTAACTCCTTATCTGATTACTTTTGGTCTATACTATGTGATCGGGAAAGATGTCTGGGCTCTGTTGAAGCTTCTGGGAAATAATCTTTTTACCAGGGCAACATACTACCCTTTCCCGGGGTTGACAATAGTGGCTATGATCTTTATCGGTTTATTAATATTTGTCAGCATAATTCAACTGATAAAGCATATGAATACTAAAAAGATAAAGTCGCGTAAAACATTTTCACTATTGATATGGACTTTATTAATCTCGATCATAGTTTATGTTGTACTACCTTCGGCTTCAGTTGAAATAGTTTGGCTTATAGGTATACCTGTAAGTTATTTCCTGACTCATTATTTTGTAATTGTAAAAAAGAAACTGGTACCTGAAATTCTATTTTCCCTGTTATTAGTTTTTATTCTGTTTATACAGATATGGTACCTGACATGATGCGATTATTTTATCATTGAGACTACTCCGACTCCGGACCCTTGCTGTCCGTTAGTAAAATCATAGCTAATCTGATATATTCCGCTTTTCTGGCATTCAAAATCAACGAAAGAAAATATCTTGCCGGTTTTTTTATCGAAGGAGGAAAGGATCAGTTTATTAGTGTCATCTTTAATAGCAAGGATAAGCTGACCCTTGGAATTCGTTGCATTGCACATCGTAAACCTGTATTTGGTATTTTTCCAGAGTGACATATTCGTTTTGTATCTAAAATCACTCTGGGTCGCAGCCTTTCCCAGTTGTATCCTGAAATCCTTCAGGTATTTTGCATTGGCCCCGGCATTTATTGCGCAGTTACTTATGAGCGGATCTGTGACCTGTCCGAATGTCATGAATCCGAAAGTAAGTAAAATAGTCAGAGTTATAATGGTTTTTTTCATACTAATTATTTAAAACCAGCCTGTCCCTGATATTCTTGGTAATTTCTATAACACCTTTAAGCTGTTCTTCAGACATATTTACCACGCTTGTTTCGGTCTGTTTTATAGTCAGACCTCCCTCTTTTTCCACACTTACAGGATCTCCCTGAGTGTAAGTTATTCTTATGTCACGATACTTATCCTTAATGTCCTGCATATCTTTGCAAAGGCTTGTGAATTCCGGATCGTGTTTGCAGTAAGGACTGATAAGAAGAAGAAGATCATTTAAAATTATTTTCTGCTCCCCGATCCTGTCGTTAAGCATTTTATCAGGGTATTGGTTCACAACCTGAGTTGCAAGATACTGGCCTTCAAGCCAGACACCAATTATCATAAGAGCTGAAAGATGCCCCCGGTCATTACTTCGAAGATAAGTATCTATTTTATTGTAGGAATCGATTGAAATGAAAAGGAGAGAGTCAAGATTTGATCTATTCTTTGATAGTCTTTTTATTGATTCGAAATCAAAAAACTGCCCCACTTTAATATCATCGGCAATTTTCCTTATCGATGAGAGAACGTCCAGTGAAGAACCTGTTTTTTCATACATGTTCAGATATCCAAGATCAGCTCCAAGAATTCCAAGTTTAAGCGCTTTATCAAAACTTGTACCTTGCCTGTTTGCATCAATGGATTCTGCAAGATAGTTTTGAGAAAATGGAACCTGCATTTTCTGCAGCAGATTTGCTATCTCAACAGGTGATGAAATGTTTTTTGATATATCAGCAATTGCTTCAGGACTTAATTTCTCAGCTTCTGAAACAGGAACTGAATCAGATTGTGGAAATATGAACTCCGAAGTTTTGCTTTTTGAATTTCTGCATGAGAAAGCAAAATATACAATAAATAGCAATAAAAATACTCTTCCTTTCATTTAGGATGATGGATAAGTTAAAACAAAAATACAAAAAAACTTATTAACAATCTATTAATTATTTATTTTCGGAATTTTAAATTTTCAAAAAACCTGACTATTCTGCCAAGCAACTCAAAATAGAGAGCGACATAAAGAAATATTGAGCTTAATAGTACAAGAGAAATATTGAATACAAATGTATCGGTCTTCATCCCAAAAATATATTTCGCAGGCGCAAAAAAATGTGTCCGGAAACTAAGGAATCCTTTCTTGTATGGATCAAGATATATGGGATCTATATTTTGCACAAGAGAGTTATTATATACAAGGATTTTTTTCCTTTCGTACTGTTTAGTAACTATCTCTTCAAGTTTATAATTATAATAATCATTCTCAAGTTTCTTCAGTTTTAAATCATTCATATTGTAAAAAATATCCTTCCTGTCGGTCACCGTATTTGAAATTCTATTAAATGTCAGATAAGTTCTGTCGAGGTATTTTGTCAGCGAATCTGCTACTCCCGGATTAAATTCATACGGTGTCAGATCCGAAATATAATTGAATGCAGGAACATGATAAACTGCTGTCATTTTAACCAATTCGTTTTTGAGAAGCTCGAGTTTGGTAAAATTACGGGTTGATTTTCTTATAAGAAGGTCTTCGTTGTTGCCGATATTTTTGGGATTACTTCTGAACTCAAAAAGAGTAGTTACAAGAGCATCATGCAATGCTTTAATTCTGTAAGTCTTATTGAACTCAGCTTCGCTTTTTTTCTTTTCCAGGTCGTAAAAAGTCTCACCATCCTTCGTAAATTGCGTCTGGCTGTATTTGTTATCTTTAAACTGAGTGACAATGAGTGCCTCATAGGTCCACCGTGTAGGCATCAATTCAGCAATAATGGGCACCTTCTCAACATTACCTATTTCCCTGTTCAGCTTGTCAAAAGAGAACATAGCTCCGCTTAGCACCATCATTGGTATTATTAAAAGTGGTATAACGATATAGATTGTAATAGCTGAATTAAATGATTCAGATATGTTAAGCCCAAGCATATTGGCACAGAAAGCTGTGGTAAATAATGCGAGCCAGTAATGTAAATACATACCTTTTATACCAAGAATCGGGTTTGCAATCGATACAAAAAGAATTGTTTGTATTGATGAAATCAGGATTAGTATTGCGACTTTTGAAAGGAGATAACTGTTGCGGCTTAAATTAAGAAAATGCTCCCTTTTCAGAATTTTTCTGTCCCTGAAAATCTCTTCAGCACTAATTGTCAGACCCAGAAAAAGGGCAACGATAAGACTCATGAAAATGTAAATCGGGATATTTTCATTTTCCGAAAAAATGTAAATACTGGAATCCGGATCAGGGATATACCTGATAATAAAGGAAAGTACAAATCCCAGGATCGGAGCTTCAAGCAGAGTGAGCAAGACATATTGATTATTAGATATTTTGCTCTTAAGATCCCTGGCAAAATAAATCTGAAATTGTTTTAATCGGCCTGGCCTCTGGAGATTTTTATGCGGAGGCTCCTTAATTTCAGGCACTTGTATAAAAGGATGTCTGGAATTAAATGTAGTTGCCCATTCATTTGGCCTGACTTTTCGTTTTTCAGTATATTTCCCGAACTCATCTACAACTTGTGTCTCAATGATATTAAAGATGGTTTCAGGATTCACATTCCCGCATGATGGGCACTCTCCCTGGTTTGAGTTGATCTGGGCATCGAGGGTTTTAAAGTAAATCACAGAATCAACCGGATTACCGAAATATGCCATGCAACCTTCCTGATCGAGGATAACCACCTTATCAAACATCTTGAATATCTCTGAAGAGGGCTGATGTATGACAGTAAATATCAGTTTCCCTTTGAGAGTAAGGTCTCGTAAAAGGTCCATCAGGTTTTCAGAATCTCTTGAAGACAATCCGGATGTTGGCTCATCAAGAAATAAAACCAAAGGTTCCCTGATAAGTTCCAGTGCTATATTCAACCTTTTTCGCTGCCCACCGCTGATTACTTTATTAAGGGGAGAACCTACTCTCAATTCTCTCTTTTCAAGTAAACCCAGATTTGACAAAGTGTGATCAACAAGTGCACTTATTTCCTCCTTTGTTTTATCCCTGAAGCACTGGCAAGCTGCAAAAAAAAGATTCTCAAATACTGTCAGATCCTCAATTAGTAGATCATCCTGGGGGACATATCCAAAAACGCCCTCAAGCGCTATATTATCCTTTGCGACATCTAATCCGTTAACTTTTACACTGCCTGAGGATGGCTTCTGAATTCCGCTCATCAGGTTCATTAATGTTGTTTTTCCGGATCCGCTCGCACCCATTATTCCGATTAGTTTACCCTCCTCTATTGAAAAGCTGACATTATTCAGAGCAGCATGCCCCTCCCTGAAATAATAGGAAAGGTTTTCGACAGTAAATGAGATTTTATGAATGATTATATCAGAAAGGAAACTTGAACTGATATCACTATAGTAGATGGAATGTCCCTGTTGCGATTTTATTGATCCTCCTTTGGCAAACGTAAAGACCTGGCCTGATCTTATAGGAAGACCATTCAGATATAGCTGGTCATTAGATAAATACCTTACAAAATAAAGGTCAACACTCGCTACTCTTAAAATGATTATTCTTGTGTCATGGTACCCGGTAAGCATTCTCTTGCACAAATCGCACTTATCATCTCCCGGGGCGAGAACCAGTATTGCAGGATTATTCAGGTCCTCGGATTTGTCATTTTTCACGAATTGTTCGATGGTTGCAAATTCTGCAGCAGATATTTTGAATACTTCAGCGACTGTATTTATAATATTCATCCTCTGAAGAGTAAACTGGCGGTCGGCATTTACTAATTCATACAGCCGCATCAGAACAACTACTTTTTGTTCCTGGTTAAGAGTACGGTTGATCTTTTTACATATACCAAGAATCTTAACAGAATCTTTTACAGAGGGAGCTGATGATTCATTTATCTTTGACCTCTCCAAAACAGGGCCTGCACGCTCATCAAAAAGAGCAAGATATTCCTGAACGGTTTCCCTTGTAAGCTGTTTATTCAGAAAGCCGGAAACATACTCACGTTCATTCATAAGTATCCCCCTGTCTTGCTTTACAATCAGGGCAAATAATTCCATTAACGCCTTTAGAATCTCCTCACTCATAAATAATCCGCGAAATTCAGAAAATGTTCATGTTGCGTAAACATACTTAATATTAATTATTTAACCAAACTCGTTTAAAAAGATTAACTAATAAGCTTACTGAGTAGAGACGGCCAAATTGGAAATCCAGAGACGCCCAAATTGGGCGTCTCTACGGGGACATTATTCCAATAATAGGATATATGAGACGCCCAGGTTGGGCGTCTCTACGGGGACATTATTCCAATAATAGGATATATGAGACGCCCAGGTTGGGCGTCTCTACATAAAACAAATTTTTTGTGCTTTCCTCATGATTTTATAAATTGCAGTCGTCTCGCTTATTGAAAACCCTGATGACTGAAAAATTCAGGAACAAATATCGTGTACAGACTACACGCTTAAATGGTTACGACTATACACGTAATGGGGCATATTTTGTGACAATCTGCACGAAAAAAACGATTCCATATTTTGGGGAAATAAATGCAGGCAGAATGAACCTGTCCAAAACAGGAATAATTGTCAATGATTTTTGGTTGGAAATTCCATACCATTTCCCAAACGTTCTGCTTGATGAATTTATTGTAATGCCTGACCATATTCATGGAATAATTATTGTAAAATCAATATCCGATTCAAAATTCCATTTTAATTGCATTGATGTAGAGACGCCCAATTTGGGCGTCTCTGCCGAAACAATAGAACAAATTGGCAAAACAGAGACGCCCAAATTGGGCGTCTCTACTGAAACAATGGGACAAATTTGCAAACCAGAGACGCCCAAATTGGGCGTCTCTACAGGGACATTATTCCAAAATGGGATATATGAGACGCCCAAATTGGGCGTCTCTACAAAATCATTGATAAAACCAGGGAACCCATATTGGAAATCAAATTCAATCGGATCAATTATTAATCAATTTAAAAGGATATGCACAATTAAAACAAAATCATGTGGTTTGGATCTTTCATGGCAACCACGTTATTATGATCATATCATACGTTCTGATAATGAATTAGATCGCATACGTAACTATATAAAAAACAACCCTGATAACTGGTTAAATGATATGTAGAGACGCCCAATTTGGGCGTCTCAATTGAAACATCATTTCAAAATGGAAAACATGAGACGCACGAATTGACAAACCAGAGACGCCCAAATTGGAAATCCAGAGACGCCCAAATTGGGCGTCTCTACGGGATTTATAATTAAAATATATCATCAATCAACATTCCGGTTTAGACATCATATTCTACTATTCAGGTATATAACCTGACCATTCTGCATATTTTATTTTTATTCTGCCCCGGCTTGCTTTTTCTTTGATCTTAATTTAATATCTGACCTAAAATTTAAAACTATGAAAAAGAAATTGAATTCAGGTTGTGCAGGATTACTGATAAGCTTGCTTATTATCGTACCATCCATCGCAAAAGCTCAAAGTGAAAAGGCAGTTACGAAAAAGTATTTAACCGGATTACCGAAAATCCAGGTTAGTAAAACACTGCAGAAATACAGAATGACTGCTGTCTATACAAACCGCGATCTTTATGGGAAATTTACAGGAAAAACCAGGGTTTCCGGCGATTATACAAGAGGGTTGCCAGGAGACAGCTCTATGTGGAATAATGTTTATATCTCAGCCTCGAACAACTTTTCAGATCCTTTCCCTGCCGGAACAAAACAGGAATATATGGAAAACTTAAGATATATTCCTTCAGATAAGATGATGGAAGAGAAGTCATTTAAGAGTTTCCCTAAATCGGTTGAAAACATATTTGCACGAAACCTGATATGGGATATGATGTCGGCAGATATCTTTGCATGGAATTATTATGACTCATTGAAGTTGAATGTACCTTACATAATTCCGGATATAAAAGGTGAGTTTAATATGGCTGATATTGGCACATATTCGCATAATAAAATTATGTTATGCTGGAAGGGAATTTCGGAGATAAATGGCCAGCTATGCGCTTTACTCGAATTTAATGCCATTGATAATAAACTTGAACTTAGCATGGACATGATCAAAACGAAAGGAACTGAACAGTACTGGGGATCTATTCTGGTATCACTTAAAACCAGGAATATTGAACAGGCGGACATGTACAGCGGAACAATACAGGAGGTTGAAGTTAAAGGGATGAAAGACAAATTTCTTATGAAAACCATAAGAGAGCTGGAGATCAAGAAAATTCAATAAGGAACCATTAAATTTGTTGATATGAAAACACCTGCACTCTATAATATACTCAATCTACGGAAACCTGTTTCGCACATCACTTTTCTAATTTTTTCTTTACTTGTGACTTTTATTATTGGTTTAACAGGGAAATATGGTACCACGCCCGGGACATTCTCATTTGGTATTCTTATCATGTTATTTGCGCAACTTGAAGTCTTCATATATTTAGGGACAAGGTTATTCGCTGATTTGAACTTTGACAGAAGTCCCGGGGAAATTACCCGGATCGTGCTCTTCCGGTTTTTGATATTTCTGGTCGGCTGTCTGGTGATTTCAATGGTCCTCTTCATCCTCTTGCAATATGCAGGATTCTGGATAAGAGGAGAAGATATATCCGAAGTAGTTTATAATTTTATTCATTTTGGTATCCGACCCTGGTTCAAATCGACAATTACCGGATTATCTGTCGGCGCTATAATATTTATTGTTTTGCTATGGCAGGCTTCTTTACGGCGGGAACAGAAGTTAAGGGAAGAAAAGCTGGTTTTTCAGAATGAAACATTGAAGAATCAGGTTAATCCTCATTTCCTCTTTAATTGTTTGAATACTCTTTCGGCACTGGTTGCTAACCAGCCGGAAGTCGCTGATGAATTTATTCACAGATTATCATCCATATACCGTTATATTCTCGAGAACAGTTCCAAAGACAGAGTGCCGCTGGGTGTAGAATTATCATTTATCAAAGATTATTTCTATTTGCATAAAATCCGGGACGACGGGAAGATTCAGCTGGAAATAAAAGTCGATGAAATTGATAACTCTGAAATTCTGCCTGTTTCATTACAGATACTGATCGAAAATGCCATCAAGCATAATAAGGCAACAAGGGAAAGTCCGTTGAGGATTTTTATCTACATTGAAAATAATCACATTATTGTAAAAAACAATCTGCAGAA
>PLML01000153.1 GCA_003141525.1 Bacteroidales bacterium | reverse complement strand
GCTGACTCCGCAGCAAGCAACGGAGAACCGATCCGCCACTTGGCGGAGAGCTCGGCGAAGCCAATGCGCTCGCGGGGATTCAAATAAATCAGTTACTTATAATTTTCAAATACTCTATCTATTGTATCAGCCAGATCAAAGTCCAGTTTAGTTATACCTTTGGCGTCATGAGTGTTTAGATTAATTCTCACACTATTATAAACGTTACTCCAATCTGGATGATGATCTATTTTTTCTGCTTCTAATGCAATAGCTGTCATAAATGAAAATGCCTCCACAAAAGTTTTAAATTCAAAGTCTCTTTTTAAATAATTTCCATCAAATGACCAGTTTTTTAAATTGTCTGACAGGAATTCTTTAACTTCAATTTTTGATAGTGCTTTCATTATTAAATTTTTTAATTGCCTGTAATTAAACAAATTGAAATATATTTCCCGCTCTAAGTGGCAAAAGGGGTTAATAAAAATTCCAAATTTTGCCTTAGTTTAAATAAACATTCCTGATCGATGAAATGTTCATGATATTTTTTATTCCGTGAGCCTGATGAATTCATAATGTCGGCTATATTCAAATCACTCTTTAAATTATTATATCACAAATCGGTATCACATATAAATGTGTGAATGATGTAACATTTCATATAAGTAATGTAACATCTATCCTGTTAAAGTTGCTCAACTTTGATTCTTAAAATCCATAAAAGCATATAAATTAAAAAAGAATAACTATGAAAGGGAGTAAAAAGTTACTTTTAGTCTTGAATTCGCTTCTGGCGGACGAACTCACTGTTGTAAATCAGTATATGGTTCATTCTGAAATGTGTGAAAACTGGGGTTACAATAAACTTCATACGGCAATAAGAAAACAGGCAATGGATGAAATGCATCATGCAGAGTGGCTTATTGAGCGTATCATTTTTTTTGAAGGTGCACCAACGGTATCAAAACTTAATCCTATTAAGATTGGTAAAACTGTTTCAGAAATGATCAGTTACGACCATGATGATGAACTTAAAGTTGTCCGTGATTATAATGAAGCAATCGAACTTGGACGAGAGGTTAAGGATCAGGGCTCTGTTGACCTGCTGACCAAAATACTTAAGATGGAAGAAGGTCACGTCGATTGGGCAGAAATACAACGTGCACAAATTGAGCAAATGGGGATAGAGAATTATCTGGTTAATCAGACTGAAAGTCCGGTAAGTTGATTTATCGTTTTTAAAGTGAAGCATTTAATGATCTCAAATGTAAGAGGTATATTCAGAGACCTTGATGCAACTGTCTATACAGGCAATAATGATTTTTTATCTCAAAAATTGACTTCTGGATGAATCCTTCCTCAATTGACACTGGTGAAAAGAAACGTGATGAACATTTGAAGAGTGCAGGTTTTTTTGATATTGAAAAGAATAAGAAGATAACGTTCATTTCAGATTCTTTTGAAAAATCCGGGAAAGATAACCTCTATAATCTTTCGGGTAATCTTACTATTAAGGGGGTTACCAGGAAAATAAAACTTGATGTGGAATTCGGTGGAATTATGAAAGACCCTTATGGAAATGAAAAGGCTGGATTTACTATAAATGGGAAGATAAACCGCAAAGATTGGGGACTTACCGGGAACGCTGCCCTCGATTCCGGTGGAGTAATGGTAAGCGATGAAGTCAGCATTAATTGTGAAGTGGAGTTACTTAAGCAGAAATCAGCCTGACATACCTGAATATGAAAAGTAAACAAATTGTTTTAGCATCAAGACCGCACGGTCTTCCTTCTTCTGAAAATTTCAGGTTTGAAAATCCTTCGACAAGCTGATGGAGACTTTAGCAAAAAAGTCATTATAGAAATAAA
Source organism: Bacteroidales bacterium (assembly GCA_003141525.1). Classification (GTDB taxonomy): domain Bacteria; phylum Bacteroidota; class Bacteroidia; order Bacteroidales; family VadinHA17; genus LD21. Next base: position 26,898 of record PLML01000153.1, on the reverse strand, counting down.
GAAAGAATGATGCAAGTGGCCTTATGGAGAAACAAAAAGAATGTTGATAAAAAATGACCAAGGTAAACCAATATCTACTGGTCCTTAATTGAAATCAAATTTATCCCATGTTTACTCGTTTTACCAAGGAAGAAAAAACAATACACTATCCAACAGACAGGCGTATGTTTATTGCCATTAAACCTTATATGCTGATAGGGTTGATGGTAATTATTTCTGTGCCGATCGGCTTAGCGTGGTTACAATATTTACTAATAGGATTGCCGGTTGATCCTCCTTTTTCGCATTCCACTTTGACACCTGCCGATCCTTCCGGCTTTCCTTTGTGGTTAATATTTAACCATTGGTTCAATTTCTTTTTCATGGTGGTGATTATAAGAAGTGGCCTCTCCATTTTAGTAGATCACCCTCGTTTATACTGGAATAATGGTTGCACACCAGGTAGTGACTGGATACGTTTTACACCGATTAAAGAGCCTAAAGATAAATCGTGGACAGCCAAAGAAGATGCCCGTTACATTAGCCCGGTATTAGGCTTACCCGGGTACCGACATACTATAGGCATAGCAAGAGCATGGCATTTTCTCAAAGTTCCTTTATTTGTCCTGAATGGGGCTGTTTTTGTTATCCTGCTATTTTGTACCCACCAATGGCAACGACTTGTTCCCATATCATGGAATGTCATCCCTGATGCCTGGAATGTTTTTGTTCATTATGCTACGTTTAATATGCCGGTTGAGCCTGATGGATTTTATCATTATAACGCTTTACAGCAGCTAGCTTATTTCAGTGTAGTGTTTATCCTGGCACCATTGGCTATGCTTACGGGTCTGGCAATGTCACCTGCTATCGAAAGCAGGTTTCATTGGTATCCAAAAATATTTGGCAATCGTCAAAGTGCCCGTTCCATTCACTTTTTAATTATGATATCCTTTGTAGTTTATATAATTATCCATGTTTCAATGGTTGCCGCTACAGGATTGGTCAGAAATATGAACCATATAGTTCTGGGAACTGATGATTCAGGAAATATATCAGGGCTATATATCGGTATTGGTATCATACTGGCAGCTGTAGCATTTGGCATTCTGGCACATTGGCTTTCCTGGCGTAAACCACGTTTGCTTCAACATATTGATGATCTTGTTAATGGGAATTTATGGCGTATTACAATAAATCGTTTTAAACCAAAAGTTTATTATCAGAAAAAGGATATTTCTCCATATTTCTGGCCAAACGGAAAAATTCCTTCTTCGGAAATTTGGCAGAAATTAGCAGAAAACAATTTTAAAGATTACAAATTAAAAATAGGAGGATTGGTAGATAACCCTGTAGAATTGTCGATGGCCGAACTTAAAAATTTAGGTATGGTACAAAACATTACTATGCATCAATGTATTCAGGGTTGGTCAGGTATTGCAGAGTGGGGAGGGGTACCTATCAGTAAGATTATTGAATTAGTAAAGCCTCAAACTTCTGCAACAACCCTGGTTTTTTATTCTTTTGGAGAAGGGCTTTACGGAGGTCTATATTATGATACCAATACCCTTGATAATTGCCTGAAGCCTCAGTCAATACTGGCATGGGAAATGAACTATGAATCGCTTCCCCAGGAATATGGGGCACCACTTAGACTTCGGGTAGAAAATCAATTGGGTTATAAAATGGTAAAATGGATAAGCTCTATTGAATTTCTGGAAACATATAAAAACGTGGGCAAAGGCCAGGGTGGTAAAAATGAAGATGATGAATACTTTGATTTACTGGCAAATACCTGATTACATAGTAGTTAAATTATAATCCACAAAATTTGTTTGCAATGGGAAATTTTAATGTGAAAATTATATCAATCGGACACATCACACATGATGTACTTCAGATTTTTACTGAAAAACCTCAAAAGTTTGGTTTCATCCCTGGTCAAGCCACAGAGATTTCTATAAATAAAGATGGCTGGCAGAACGAAAAGAGACCATTTACATTTACGAGTCTTCCAAACGATGATTATCTCCAGTTTACCATTAAAACTTATCCTTTGCACAAAGGTGTTACCAACGAACTCCTGCAACTTAAAAAAAATGATGAATGATATTTAGAATCTCGCCCATTTCAATTTACTGAGTTATAATACCAAGTGCAAAGTATTATAATATTATTATGAGAGAATACTTCGGAGATCAAGATGCCCAATATTAAAAGAGCACAGTTTCAATTCAGTTAAGTAAAAATATTAAAAAAAATTCTCTTTTGAGTCTTTATTTAAAGTAATTAATCTTGTCACTTTCTGAGAAACATCACGCTTAATTAATTATCTCCTTCTTTAACAGGCCATTCAACTTTTATCCATCGGCAATCCTCTTAAATGATGAACAAATGGGGCAGTAAAACTGTTTGCAGATAAAGCTTTTAAAAGGTTCATTCGTTAAACAAAAACAAATTACCATGGCAATAAAAAAAGTTTGGGTAGAGGAAGATTGTACAGCATGCGGGTTGTGCGAGGAAATTTGTCCTGAAGTATTTATACTTAAAGACATTGCTAACGTGATTGAAGGCGTTAACTATGCTGACTATGAGGATAAAATAAAGGAAGCTGCAGAAAGTTGCCCTGTGGAGGTTATAAAATACTCTGAGTAAAGTTATACACCACAAAGATAAATTGAGGCATAATATGAAAATAAAAATAAAAAGAGTATATGAAAAGCCGGCTAAGGAAGATGGCATCCGTATCCTTGTTGACAGACTTTGGCCACGAGGACTAACTAAAGAAAAAGCCGGCATTGATCTATGGTTGAAGGAAATCGCTCCCAGTACTGAACTTCGGAAATGGTTTAGGCACGACCCCGATAAATGGTTAGAGTTTGAGAAACGTTATCGCTATGAACTTAAAAAGAACGAAGAACAGGTGTCGCTTTTGAAAGATCAGATGAAGAAAGGAATGGTAACATTAGTTTATGGTGCAAAAGATGAAGAGCATAATGAAGCGCTTGTACTCAAAGAATTATTTAGCCGCTAATCTTTCTCTTCATCATAAGAGTACATTCCTGGAATAATACAGACAGAATTTCAGGACGATGGTTTTTTGCTTCTGGAAAATGGTTTAAACCATACTATAAAGCCCGATATTAGCATAAACAGAACAACAAGGCCGGTTAGTGGAACGATTAGTACATAAAAATCTCCAATTAATGAATGGTAGATTCTTCCTGTATGAATTTCTAATGCTGTATTCCACAGTGATATAGGTGTATCTCTAATTATTTGCGGGAACACTGCAAATCTTTCAGGTCCATTTATGTTTATTGCTCCCATATTGTAATCAAAAAAATATTCCTGATTTTTATAATCACGGGTAAAACCGGAAACTAAAAAATCACCGATTGGTCTGCTGTTACGAGAGGGCCTGGTATAAGGTTGTTTTTTAATATAATCGGAAATTATACCTGTCTTTGAGTTCCATTTAAACAGCCCTTCAAATGAGCCGACAAGATATGTATTTACCTCAATTTTTTCAAAAACGGTAACACCCATAACACTTACAGGTGGCTGGAAATTGAATTTTTTAAATTCAGTTTTAAAATTATCATCAGAATAATAAAAACCTTCCATTGTTGATACTATAAATCTGTCGATATCCTGATCGTAATAAATCCTGCGTAACAGATCAAACCATGGGTTAGGAGTTGCAAGTTCAGTATGAGGTATCTTCTCAACTTTGGCATTGCCAATAAACGCTAGTAGAGGAGGTCGCAGAAACATTCCTGCAATAGTATTTAAAAGAAGAATAATTATTGTAATCCAACCTAATTTGTTGTGCCATTTAATATTCCATCGGTTTGAGCTTTTTAATTTTACTTTTGCTTCGGCCGGTTTATTATTCTTCTTTAAGATAATTTTATTTACGAAAACTATAAAACCAGTTATTGTAAGAAAGGCAAAAACAAGACCTGCAAAATCAACAATCAGTTTACCTGCTTTTCCATAAATTTCACCACTATGAATGACCCAGAGGGTTTTAAAAAGTCCTGCTTTATTATCATAATTTTCCGGAGGGGGAAGTTGAAGAACATTAAAATTGTGCAGATCGGTGGTCATTAACAAAAAAGAACGGGTTAAAACAAAAATTGTATCTTGCTTTTGAATAATATCGATAACGTTTTTTTCTTTAACCGGGAAACTAATGGAAGCCCATTCTTTTTCTCTGAAACCATAAACATAAAGTCCTGAAAAAGTACCGGCCAGAAGCTTATTACCTGTAGTTCTAATCATTTGGAAAACCTTACGGTTGTCAATACCTTTTGGTAATCCGGCACTAAAATTTTTAAAATCAGAATAACTACTATCAGTTAACCAGATACCAATGTTTCCGTAAATCAGTATGCTGTCGGAAGAGATTTTTAAGGTCGATTTGACGGCTGCATTGTTCCAATTTTGGTATCTGTATTCTTTTGGAAGTAGTTTCCTGTTAACATCAATAATTGATAACGCATTGCGGTGATTAAGAATTATTCCTGAAAAAACAAAACTCAATATTATATAGGCAAAAATTACACCAAGCCATTTATGGTATTTTCTGAAAAATATTATCATCTGATATTAAGATATTAGTTAGGCGGGCAAGTGTAGAATTATCTCTATTCAACACAATATTTCACTATGGCATCCACATGAACTTTAGTTGTATTTAACATAGGAATACCAGCATAACCAGATTCTTTTAGAATGAGCGGAAACTCGGTACACCCAAGAATCAGGGAATCAATATGCTGTTCACGTGCCATCTTCTCAATGATCCAGATAAGGATCTGGCGTGTATCATCTTTAAAGATCCCCAGTTCAATTTCGCTGAATAACTTATAATTAATAAGTTCCCTGTCTTCCTTATCCGGCATTATCACATCTATACCATGTTTTTTAAATATATCCGTGAAAAACGACGCTTCCATAGTAAATCCTGTCCCAAACAATCCTGTTCTCTTATATCCTCTTTTAATGCTTTCGTTGCAGGCAGCCTCAACTATACTGATCAGCGGTATTCCCGATTTTTCTTTTATCCTGTCGAATAACAAATGAGGTGTATTGGCACTTAGAACAGCAAATTCAGCACCGGCTCTTTTCAAACCTTCAATTTTTTCTAACAGAAGAGTGGTAACCTGATCATATTTTTTCTCTTTCATCAGACTAAGAAATTCCGACATATTTACGCTGTAAATAATTATTTCAGGATAATTTAAATCTACGTTTTCATTTTTAAAAGCATTGATTATTTCCTTATAATAATCAATTGTTGCTTCAGGTCCAAGACCTCCGATGATCCCGATTTTTTTCATACCAGTCGTAATTATAATCTTGTCATTACCGCTTTTTGTTCATTTATTTTATTAGCGAGTGACTGAATAGTCTCTTTTTTAACTAATCTGAAAAAGCCTCCTCTCACCACAGCATAATCATCATGTAAAGGACATGGACTTTCTCCATCACATCGTTTTAAACCAAATCCGCATTTTGAAAAGAACTTTTCACCTTCCATTACCCTGATTACATCATATATAGTTAATGGAGTTGCAGGCTGGTCAAAGAAAAATCCTCCTCCTCTTCCTTTAATCGATGAAATTAATTCAGCTCGGGCTAAATTCTGTAAAACCTTAGCTGTAAATTGTTCAGGGGAATCAATCTTTTTTGAGATTTCTTTAAATCCAGGTCTTTTCCCCTCCTGGTTTTGAATAAAAATATAAACCAGAGCCCTGATAGCATATTCAGTAGTTTTTCCAAGCATTTGAGTAAATCCGCTTAATTTATAAGTTCAATTATTTTATTCTTTTATAATTTCAATTGCTCTTGGAAACAAGATATTATTTTCAATTTGGATATGCATGTGCAAATCATTCTCGAAATCCTTTAACTGCCTGAGAGTAACTTCGTAAGTTGTGCAGCTATTACCTGGAATCCTTAAATTTGCATAAAGTTCACATATTTTGTCAAATATTTGTCCTTCATTTTGATGCTCAGCCATCATCATTACTATAGGGTTTGATATAGAACGAAACGGGGACCTGGGTAATGGAGAATTCTCCTTTTTTGCGGATTCCAATCCTTGTATAAATGGGAACAGCATAATTTCCTCTTTCTGCATATGCATAGTGAAGTCTTCAGTAAAAACATTTAACAACTCAATGATTTTTAAGAGTTCAGGGTATTGTTCTCCATGCACTTTAAATAATTTTTCAAAGTTTTTTTTCAAGAATGGAATATTCTCACGGACATACGTATGATGTCTCTTAACAATATAACTGCAAATTTCATTCAAATCAAGATTATTTAAATATTCAGAGTCAGGTCTTTTTTGAGATAACACGGCTTCCAGCTGCCTGATGAGCCGTTCCGGATTAACCTCACTCTCTTTGCATGCATCAGAAATAGATTTATTGCCTTCACAGCAATACTCGATTTTGTTTGCCTGGAATATTTGGGCAGTCCGGAAATTTAATTTCACTAGCTCTCCCATAGATGAATCAGGTGTGATATTCACAGCGTAAATTTTTGCTATAAAGATATAATAAAATTTCTATAAAAAGATATTGATGTCTTTTTATAATATTTTATTACTATTTTTGCATCGGAAAGTATGGACAGTTAAAATTCATTAATGATGATAACTCATAATTTAGGGTATCCGCGTATCGGAAATAACAGAGAAATAAAAAAGGCTATTGAAGGTTATTGGTCAGGGAAAATCAATTATAATCAGTTAATTCAGACAAGCGCTGAGATAAAACAACACCTAATTGAAGCGATGAATCCCAGCGCCTTCCATTAATGGTAATTCTCATGAGGATGGGCACTTTACCATCCTTTAAGAGCTTGTTCCTCCTTATATAAAAAAGAATATTAAATGTATTTCTTTCCATAAGTCATAAGTATTAGTACAAATTTACAATAAGCCAATCGAATATATACTACGCAAAATGCTGCACAACAAAGCATTACGCTTATTCGGTGTACTTTATTATTAAAAGATAGGTACACCGAATGGATCACTCTGGCACCGGTTAATTTTGCTTTTTTTTGCTTTAAACTGCTTAGGGATAGAAATGAAAACCCTGAAACAGAGGCTATTTCAGGATTTTGCTGTAAATTGCATTCTCATTCAGCGGAGAAAGAGGGATTACTCGCTACGCGAGTGATCCCCCGGGGGTGGCTTCAAATGAAAAACCTGCCATTCGCTTCTAATAAGGGATTACTCGCTACGCGAGTGATCCCCCGGGGGTGGCTTCAAAACAATCTGATCAAACCCTTCGGGTTTTTTGTTTTCCCTTCAGCACCTCTTAAAAGCAAGCTTTCTTCGGTGCTTCGGTAAAACAAAAATCCTGCTTTCGCAGGATTTGATCAGATTGTTTTGGCGGAGAAAGAGGGATTCGAACCCCCGGATCCGTGGTTACAGATCAACGGTTTTCAAGACCGCCGCATTCGACCGCTCTGCCATTTCTCCGCCGCAAAGATAATATTTTTTTGTTTTTAGCTTTTTTTTTAGAAATATTTGCGTAAGTATCATATATTAAATAAGATGCGTTTTTTATTAACAGATTATGAACAAAAATCTTTATAAAAATTCCTGAAGTTGAAGATTAGTGAGCGATTCCGTTATTCTAACAAAAAATTGAATTTCATACAAAAATATGGCTGTTTTAACCTAAAAGTGCCACTATTTGGAGAAAAACGTCAAAATAAATTTGCATATGAATTTAAAAAAAATAAATTTGTATTCTATTAGTAAGATTGGTCTAACCCTTAAATCTTTTATTATGACAAAAAAAGAATTAGTAAATGCAATCGCTACCGATGCAGGTCTTTCTATTAAAGATGCCGGCAAAGCTTTAAACGCATTCGTTGGAGCATTTGGAAAATCAATGAAAAAAGGTCAGAGAATTCANNGTTGACAAAAGAAGTGCAAGAGTAGTTCGTAACCCTCGTACAGGCGCTAAACTGAACGTTCCTGCTAAAAAAGTTGTGAAATTCAAAGCAGCTCCCGCACTTAACAAAGGTCTTTAATCTTAACTGATTGAAATTGTCGAGGGGTGTTTTTACACCCCTTTTTTTTAAGCATTCCTGGCAAATTCACCTTTAGAATTCTTCAACTCCTTAAGCCTCTGAACCTTTCAACTTTTCAACCCAATAATTACTATCTTTGAATTAGAAAAATAAAACATCCAATGAATGGACCCATCATTGATATTACTGATCTTTCCAAATTCTACGGGAAAGCCAGGGGAATTGAACATATCAACCTGGAGATCGGCGAAGGAGAGATTTTTGGTTTTATCGGACCCAATGGAGCAGGAAAATCAACTACAATCCGCATATTGATGAACATGATCTTTCCGACCGGAGGCAGCGCAAGGATTATGGGAATGGATGTTATCAGGGATACAAAGAAGATCAAAACGCAAGTTGGTTACATTCCTTCAGATGCCAGTGCATATTCTTCTATGGATGTTCATGAGTTCCTGAGCTATTGTATCCGTTTTTACCAGATACAGAATGGCGAGCAGAGGATATCAGATCTCTCGGAATTGTTTGAACTCGACCTTAACCGGCAAATTGCTGACCTTTCCCTCGGAAACCGTAAGAAAGTATCAATTGTTCAAAGCCTGTTGCATAACCCTAAGCTTCTTATCCTGGATGAGCCGACAACAGGACTTGACCCCCTGATGCAATCAGTTTTTTTTGACCTTTTGCGCTCAGAGAATAAGAACGGGATGACCATCTTTTTTTCCTCACACATACTAAGTGAAGTTCAGATGCTCTGTAAGAGGGTGGCGATCATAAAAGAAGGAAAAATCATTCAGTTGGAAGACATTGACAACATGAGAAAAAAACAATTAAAAAAGGTTTCTGTGGAGCTTGCTGATCATGTGAATATTAAAAGCTTTAGCATACATGGGATTGAAAACGTAATCACCGGACCCGGCAACATGCTATCCTTTATGTACTCGGGTAATATCAATGATCTTGTTGGTTTTCTATCAGGAAAGGAGATAATTAACCTTATGATTGAAGAACCGTCGCTTGATGAAATATTCCTGCATTATTACAGAAGTTAAGGTACAAGTCAAATGAACAAAAACCTTTTTTTAAAGGAGATAAGGAGAAACTCAGTCAGTCTGATGATCTGGATGATTGTAATTACCTTACTGATAGTGGTTACCATGTCATTCTACCGGACATTTTTGGAAAACCAGTCAAAGATCGTTGGGATGCTTAGCCTCATTCCTAAAGGTGCGCTCCAGTTCAAGGGTATTTCGAATTTCAACGACCTTATGTCCGTACTTGGATTTTATGCTGCCAACAATGTCATATATATGATGGTGCTGGGGAGTATTTTTTCAATCGTACTCTCTTCAAATATCCTGCTTAAGGAAGAATACGATAAAACCGCAGAGTATCTGCTTACCCGTCCGGTTACGCGAAGCGAGATTTTCATCAGCAAACTGGCTGTTCTTTCCATTAATGTGTTTATATTGAACCTGGTTACTGCACTGGCAGGATTCATTTGCATGGAGCTTGTTATGAAAACTCCTTTCAGCATCGGGGCATTTTTAATTCTTTCGATATATACTTTATTATTAAATATCCTTTTCGGAGCAATCGGACTGTTTCTTTCAACCCTTATTAAAAGGGCAAAGCCGATAACCACTTTCAGCATCGGCCTGGTTTTGATCTTTTATTTTATCTACACTCTTTCGAAGATCACCGAAGGCGCTGCAAAAATGGGGTACCTGAGTCCATTCAGATTTGCAAGTGTGGATGCGACAAATCCAGCCTATACAATAGATTTATGGCACCTGGCATATTTTATCGGCATCTCTTTATTTCTGACGGGTCTCTCCTACCGGCTTTATAAAAGGAAGGATATTTATACTTAAGTTCAAAGACAAAAGATAATAGTAAAAAGATAAAAGTTGAGTTAATTGAAGTGAAAGAACTTTTGTCTTGTGACTTTTGTCTTTTATCTTAACCAAATCTTAATTATATGTTAAATATTTCGAACTTCAGATCATCTTCAGAATTGCAGGATATATTTGTTTTTTAAATTAAATAATTTATAATTATGAAAAAAGTATTATTAGCAGTTATGGTATTAGTGATGTCGGTTATGGTTATCAATGCGCAGGCCACAAAAACGACCGTCACAAAAGCAAAGTCTACCAAAACCACAATCCAGGTAGCTGATCTTCAGAAACCTATAACAGACAATATCGCTAAAGATTATGCAGGTTATACAATTAAAGAAGCAACCAGCGTTACAAAAGAAAATGCAGTTACTTACCATGTAGTTGTTGTAAAGGGCACTGCAACCGAAACTCTCGTGTATGACAAAGACGGAAAATTCGTAAAGAAGCTTACTAAGGATAGTACCAAGCATCACTCTGGCAAGAAATAAGTAATCTTGAAATAACTGTTCGGGACGCTCTTAAAATGCCTTAAGAGACAAAGTCTATCCATGAATCAGCACATAAGTGGATAGACTTTTTTTAATCTATCGTTGATAAAAATGTAAAAAAAAATGACATGCTTGATTTTAGTAGTCCATTTCACCTTATTTTAATAGTACTTGTAATAGTGTTATTATTTGGCGGGAGGAAGATTCCGGAATTAATGAAAGGAATTGGTCAGGGTATGAAAGAGTTTAAAAAAGCTTCTAAACTTGATGACGAACCTGAAAAAAAGGAGCCTGAGACAAAAGATACTGAGATTAAAGCCTCAGATAAGAAATGACAGAACTTACTCTGATAAGCAAATGACCTGTTTAATATAAGGCAGGATTAAATTGGTATACCCTGATCCTGTCTCAGATATAGGATCTTATTGTTGTTTATTATTTCTTTACAAAGTTTCTTTGCGGTTTAAACAACTGATTAAAAATCCCGTTCTTTTTGCTGGAATAGTAGACATCAGGATTCAGGCTCGAATTAAGGATATATTCATCAGCACTTTCTCCTTCATAACATTTTACTGAAAACTTTAACAGGTTGTTTCCTTCAACTAACATCTGGTATGCCGGATTTAAAACCGGTTTAAAACCATCTTTGATTCCCTGACCATACATCAAAGCCAGTGAATTAAGGTAATTTGCCACACCCGATGAATCGGCTTTCCTGTTGCCCGCATACCAGATTGAATCTTTCTTTAGCAGAGTATAACTGCTGTCGGCCGGATATATGAAGCGTATACTCGATATATCATTCTTATTTGAGTGAACGAAGGTTTTATCCCTCCAGTCTTCAAACTTAATATTGAATGAAAATTGTAATAAACCATCAACTGCATACACTTCATTCCTATTATAAATCCTTACATAGGATGTTACCTGTACATTGTTTCCGCTATATCCTCCGACAGGCTTTTCTGCCTGCTTAAAGTCCAGTTTCCCAATCATAATATCGGCAAGGATCTTCCCTTTGCCATTTAAAAATTTAATGCGTGTTGCAAGGCTGTCTGTAAGGTTGAATTCAGTCCATCGCGATTTATCTATAGCTGCCAGGCTTTGAGGTTTGATATTAAGCACTTCACCGAAGATATTTTCAACTGCTCCTTCCTGCGTAGCAGAAACAATTTTACCCTGTTGAACAGTCCATTTACCAACATTCCTGTTAAATTCGACCAGATTGCCGTCACTGATCCGGTTGTTTAAAATGATCCTGGTCACAGCTGCGGTATCGAAATCAGCAAAATTACTTTTAAAGGTCGCCTTTTCTTTTGGGATCTTAATAATTACCGTCAGAATAAGTATTACAACCAGCCCTGAAAGCAGGAAAAACAGCCTTTTATTGTCAAACCTGTTACTCATTACCCACCTCCATTCTTTTTATACGTTTCCTATAGTTGATTTGCATCCTTATTAACCCGTAAATAATTATCAGAATAACCGGTGCAAGAAAATTAAACCATTTTAAAAATGCTTTAGTACCATCCTCCAAATGTTTTATAGGACGTGAAGTAATCGCCTTGGTCCTTAGCTCAATTAAACCGGTATCGTCCGATAACCAATCGATAGAGTTCACCAGGAGACTTATATTATCCTGCGGCAATTGATTTCCTCCCTGTGAATTTCCGATTCCAAAGTCCCCATTGGAAACAAGTACCATCCTTGAGTTAGCATTACCTGATAATTTACCTTCAAGTATGCCAGCTACTACCAGAGAAGACATTGGAAAATCACTTTTCTGCCATGCCTTTTGAATATCAAAATATAAAGGAGTTTTCAGACTTCCCGATTTATCAGATGAAAAAGCAACAGGAGTAAATTTTATCGAACTGTCTCCGGAAAAAGTTATCGGACTGGCGAACTGTAAACTGACCGATTCAAGACCTTTGGTAATAGGGTTATCGGCAAACTTGTGTATCAGAGGCAGATAAGGAAATTGAATGTTGGAGGACATTGTGAAATTGCCCTGTTGCTGACGGGTTGTCACATATCCGCAACTTGCATCAATAATAAAATTATCACTTATTGTAATCCCCTTTTTTCTTAACCAGTCCTCCATTCCAACACTTACTGATATTCCCGAAGCATTGTTGAAGTTTCCTGCTACACGGTTCACTGCCAGGAAGAGATTCCCTCCTCTTGCAAGATATTTATCCAAGACTGATAATTGTGAGGGAGGGATAGTATCCCGGGGTCTGATTATTGCAATCGTTTTAAATTTATCGGGGATGATGGTAGTGTCGGTTAATTTTAATGCCTGGACATTATATAGAATACTTAATTCCGTATAAACCTGCATAATATCGCTTATGAAGGGTTCGCCGTGACCCTGTATTAATGCGATTGAAGGTTTATTGACTACTGAGAGCTTTTTAATGGAAGTTGATAACGCGTACTCCATTGCAGAACCAGGTTGGAAGAAAGGTATTTTTTCCTTTTCTTTTCCCATTGAAACTATCGCTCCCATAAATGCCTTTTGCTGCTTAACCTGGTCCTTTTCTCTTACATTTATCATTATTGGCCGAATACCGTTTTGTACAGCTTCACGTTCCGATTCATCATTTTCGTTTGGATTTACAAACTTGTAAACCACCATACCTTTTGACCTGTCACCATATTCAATCAGCATATCTTTAAGGTCGCCCGATATATTTCCTATGTTAGGCGGAAGATTTTTCGAGAAATAAGCAGTAATGGTAACAGGTTTATCCAGATTATTCAGGATATCCCTCGTTGCTTTGCTAAGCGTGTATTCTTTACCTTCAGTAAGATCGAGTCTGAACTTATAGTTTTCAGCGAGTATGTTTACTATGATCACAATAATTGCTACCAGAATTATTGTGGTGGATATCTTTGCGGATTTCTTCATTTTTTCTTCAGATTTTCAGGTCTCTAGTTGAAAGCATTACGTTTTGAAAGGGACACCTCAGTAAGGAACAATCCCAGGAAAATGATCGATCCGAAATAAACCAGGTCTTTCGAGTCGACTACACCGCGCGAGAGACTCTCGAAATGAACATTGACACTCAAAGAATTGATGACCTGACCTAAAATCCCCTTCATGTCGGCGGCTATTACTTCAAAAATGAAATGGAAGAATAAACCAATGAATAAAGCCGACAGGAAAGCTACAATCTGGTTATTGGTAATGCTGCTTGCAAACAGACCGATGCTGGTATAAGCCGCGCTCATAAGAATTAAAGCCATATAACCGCAAATAATACCGCCTGTATCTATATCACCTAATCTTGAAATGGTTATTACCCATGGTAAAGTAAAAAGAAGGGCAATCGCTATTAAAATAAGTGTTGCAAGGTATTTACCAAGAATTACCTGTCTGTCGGTCACGGCCTTTGTAAGAAGCATCTCAATTGTACCTGTTTTCTTTTCTTCAGCTATCAAACGCATAGTTAAAGCAGGTATAAAAAAGAACAGAGTCCAGTATGCAATTGAGAAAAACGATTGAAGACTCGCCTGTCCGGTTATAAAAATGTCAGCACCTGATATCCAGGTAAAAAATCCACTGAAACCCAGGAAAAGAATAATGATAATAAATGCTATCAGTGAATCAAAAAATGAACTTAATTCCCGTTTTGCAATTATCCAGATAGTTTTCATTTTTAAAGTTTTAATTCATTGTTAAGTCTCGGAAGATGTCCTCAAGTTTTGTTTCAAATGGTGTCATTTCTGTAAGCACCCATTTATTTTCGACACAAAGCCGGAATATTTCCCGTTTAACGTTTTTGTCAGTGCAATGAATATCGAACCGGTTCAGATTGCGGTCAGCAAATTCAACCATTGAGACTGAGTGCAGAGCCTTGATAGACTTATATATCTGATCAGGTTCCCCATCTTCAATTTTCACTTTAATAATATCTGAGCCCTTTGACTGATTCCTTAGTGATTCGGCAGTTCCGTCTGCAACAATTTTCCCCTTATTAATTATGAAAATTCTGTCGCATGTTGCCTCAACTTCCGGAAGAATATGAGTACACAGGATAACAGTTTTCTCATTTCCCAGTTCACGGATCAATTTTCTGATTTCAACAATCTGGTTAGGATCGAGTCCAGAAGTTGGTTCATCGAGCAATAATATTTCCGGATCATGAATTATTGCCTGCGCCAGCCCGACGCGTTGCTGATAACCTTTTGATAACTCACCTATTTTTTTATGCTTTTCTCTTTTAAGTCCGGTTATCCGTATCATTTCAATAACACGGTCAGCTATCCTGCTTTTTTCAATGCCCTGAATTTTGGCGCAGAAATTCAGGAAATCGATTACAGGCATATCATGGTATAAAGGATTGTTCTCAGATAAGTACCCGATATGTTTCTTAAGCTCATAATAATTATCAGCAAGCAATTTACCGCCGATATAAACTTTGCCTTCATCAGCTGCAATATAGCTTGTGATAATTTTCATTGTAGTCGTTTTCCCTGCTCCATTAGGTCCGAGAAAGCCCAGAATCTCGCCGGTAGCGACCTTGAGCGAGATATTGTCCACTGCTTTCTGCGCGCCATATCTTTTTGTAAGGTTCTCAATAACAATATCCATAAGAGATTATTTTAATGAACTTCTGATTTAAAAATCAGGGTGAAAATAGATAACGGGAGTCGTGTATGAAAATTTTAATAGTTAAATATTTCTTAAAACATTTCCCGGAATATTTATTACTCTTATACTGTACGAAAAATTCATTAATTTCGTTTTGTTATCTTTTAAGTTAATTTATATACGTACTTATAACCTGGTATTAATGCAAGAGAAAAACTACAAACTGGTAAACAATATAACTGGATGGATTGCATTTGCTGTTGCCGCCATAATATACTTAAAGACAATTGAACCGACTACCAGTCTGTGGGACTGCAGTGAGTTTATTTCATCCGCATTTAAGCTTGAAGTCGGCCATCCCCCCGGAAACCCCGTATTTATGATCATGGCGAGGTTTTTTACTCTGTTTGCCGGAGGAAATGTTTCGAAAGTAGCTGCCATGATAAACTCCATGTCAGCTCTTGCCAGCGCATTCGCCGTTCTGTTTCTCTTCTGGAGCATAACTCATCTTGCAAAAAAGATGATGATAAAGAATGAAAATCAATACATACCGGGAAGGATCATGGCTGTTATGGCTGCCGGCCTTGTCGGATCAATGGCATACTGTTTTTCAGATTCTTGCTGGTTTTCTGCAGTCGAAGCAATAGTTTTTGCATCATCAGGGTTCTTTACGGCTCTTGTCTTCTGGGCAATTCTAAAATGGGAGAATGTTGCAGATGAAAAGCATGCCGACAGGTGGATTATCCTCATAGCATTCCTGGTTGGATTGGCAATAGAGGTTCATCTTCTTAACCTGCTGACTATACCTGCAATTGGTCTTGTTTATTATTTCAGAAAATTCAAATTTTCCTGGAAAGGCTTCATAACTGCAGTCGTCAGCTCTGTTATGATTCTGGCCCTTCTGATGTACGGGATCAGACCGGGAGTGGTCACAATTGCTTCAAAATTTGATCTTTTCTTCGTGAATAGTCTGGGTCTTCCTGCCCTGAGCGGGGTCTTGTTTCATATGGCCCTTATTATAATATTTTTTGTTCTGGCAATAAAATCAACTATTGATGGCTCAAACCTGAAGAAAACTGCTATTTTCTCTTTCGGGGCATTTTTTCTGAGCGGAATTTGGCTGTTGTCAGGTTCGATTGTATTCAACCTGTTAATAATAATATTGTTAGCAGTTTCTGTATGGATCATTTCAGGAAAGAGTAAGGTGGTTTTGAATACAGCCCTCACCATTGTTATGGTAATACTGTTAGGATTTTCTTCAAATGCAATCATAGTGATAAGGGCTTCTGCAAATCCTCCGCTCAATGAAAATAACCCCAGTGATCCGTTTAATCTTTTATATTTTCTGAATCGCGAGCAGTATGGAGACAGACCATTATTCAAGGGTCAGTATTTTAATGCCCCCAGGATTGGATCGAGGGATGGGAAACCAAGGTATAATTATGTAAACGGCAAATATGAAATAACCAGTCATGATGTTGTGATAGAATATGATCCGCGATTCATTACCCTGTTTCCAAGAATGTGGAGCGCTGAGAGTGAACATGTCCAGGAATATCAGACCTGGTCAAAAATGAAAGGGATACCATTACAGGTCACTGACGAGTCAGGCAAGAGCAAAACAATCCGGAAACCGACATTTATTGAAAATATGCGATTCATGTTTTCTTATCAGATCGGTTACATGTATTTCAGGTATTTCATGTGGAATTTTTCAGGAAGACAAAATGATACCCAGGGGACAGGAGGATCGGTGAACGGGAACTGGATTACCGGCATTAATTTTATTGATGAACCCAGGATAGGTACATCAGATATGCCGCCTGATATGAAAAAGGACCCTTCAAGAAATGTCTATTACATGCTTCCTCTTCTACTCGGGATAATAGGATTGGTATATCATTTTAAGAATGACAATAAAAACTGGTGGGTTATTCTGTTGCTGTTTTTTATGACTGGTCTGGCAATTGTATTGTATCTGAACCAGTATCCCGATCAGCCACGCGAACGTGATTATGCCTATGCCGGTTCATTCTACTTTTTTGCAATCTGGATAGGTATCGGGGTTCTTGCACTGTTTGAGCAACTCGCCAGAGTGGTTAAAGAAAAAATTGCAGCTCCCGCTGCCGGATTGATCTGCTTCATTGCCGTGCCTGTTATAATGTGTTCCCAGAACTGGGATGATCACGACCGGTCCGGTCGTTATCTTACCAGGGATGTCGCCTTTAATTATCTCAATTCATGTGCCCCTGATGCTATACTGTTTACGAATGGAGATAACGACACTTTCCCCTTATGGTATGCACAGGAGGTCGAAGGAAAAAGAACTGATATAAGGATCTGTAACCTGATGCTGTTAAATACCGACTGGTATATTGATGAGATGAAAGTTAAATCGCATGAATCTGACCCTTTGCCAATAACACTTCCGGAGAAAAAATACTATGATGGAGTAAATAACCAGATATATATTGTAGAAAAAAGCAAGGACCCGGTAGATATTTCAACAGTAATTGAATGGATAAAAAGTGAAAATAAGGCGACTAAAGTACAGATTTCAGAAACCGAGGAGCTCGACAATATTCCATCGCGGACAATAAGAATACCTGTTGATGCATCAAAAGTTATTGCAGCAGGCGTTGTAAAACCCGCCGATGCAGACAAGATAGTTCCATATATAGATATTAAGCTGAAAGGCAGTGCAATTATGAAAAGCTCACTGATTGTTCTGGATATCCTGGCCCATAACGACTGGAAACGGCCAGTTTATTTTGTAACCGGTTACCATGAAGATGCTATGGGACTGGAAGAGTACTTTCAGCTGGAAGGATTAGCATACAGGCTTGTACCGATAAAATCGGAGAATAAAAGCTGGCTCAGATATGGCCGGATCGATACCGATATCCTTTATAATAATCTGATGACTAAGTTTGTATGGGGTGGTGCTAAAGAGAAAGGAGTTGAAATAGATTATAATCATAAGAGGAACCTGCTGGTTATCAAGGC
Organism: Bacteroidales bacterium; assembly: GCA_003141525.1. Lineage (GTDB taxonomy): Bacteria > Bacteroidota > Bacteroidia > Bacteroidales > VadinHA17 > LD21. Next base: position 8,854 of record PLML01000153.1, on the reverse strand, counting down.
AAGATTTAATTATGCAAAACTTGCTAATGCTCTCGCGGCAGAAGGAAAGAATGAAAAAGCCTTAAGTGTCCTTAATTATTGCATGATAACCTTCCCGATTGAAAAAATTTCTTATGATATGTATGTTCCTGATATAATTGAGGCTTATGTTAACGCCGGAGCAATCGATAAGGCTACCGAACTTACCCGTAACCTCAGCAGCTATTATTTTGAGAAGCTTGATTATTACCTGAANNCTGGCGGAAAGACCGAATTTGCAGATGAAATAACTAATAAACTCCAGAATTATTATACTAAATATATAAAATTGGCTCAGCCAGGCGGGAAGTAGTTTTTTTACCCCCCACCCCCCCTGAAGGGGGGCTAAACTCTGTATTCAAGTGTAATTCAGGTAAATAAAACAGATTTAGTCCCCCTTAAGGGGGAAGTCCCGCTTCGGCGGGACAGGGGGTATCTCTCCCAAAATGAAATTCTTCGTGCAGGATGCTGCACATCACCAGAGTGGTATTCATCCCGAATGAAAAAATAAATTACTTACAAAGAAAATCAATACTATGAAAAAATTAATGATTATCCTTTGGGGAGCAGGATTAATTTCCATCACTTCATCAGCTTTCTCACAGACTACTTTAAAAATAGGACACGTGGACATAGCGGAAATATTAGCTGTCCTGCCTGAGAGAGACAGTGCCGCCGCTGTAATAGAAAAAGAGACAAAAGAGATGCAATCAACTTATGATGATATGACTGCTGTCTATAACAAAATGCTGGATGATTATGAAAAAGAACAATCAACATACACTGAACCCGTGAAAAAGAATAAAGAATCTGAATTGCTTGATAAGGAAAAAAGATTGCAGGAATTTGAACAGAATGCTTCTGCCAACTTGCAAAAAAGAAATGCGGACCTTATTCAACCCATACTGAACAAAATACTTAAAGCAATAGATAAGGTTGCGGCCGAGAACGGCTTTACTTATATATTTGACGTAAGCAAGGGATCGGTGGTATATACCTCAAAGGAGAGTCAGAATATTAATCAGCTGGTTCTAAAGATTTTAAAGCCATAATAAAATCTGTAATGGTGTTATCCTGCTATGTAGTCCTGTGATCCTGTCTCTGTTTTAATTTTTGCATTTTGACTTTATAACCATGGGGTTACACGGAGTCAAATCTGTGATTCACCTGTGAAATTCATCCATTTACCGATAAAACGTTTTCAAAAGACTATCCCATGTCTATCTTTGTGTATGATTAATTAAACTTTTAAAACTAACCTGATGAAAAAGATTTTTTTAGCATGCGTTGCAGTCCTGTTTTGTATTTCGATCATGGCACAAAACAGCGTCAATCTTAAAATGAACCTGGAGAAAAATAAGGTTTATCGTTTTAGTTCCTCTTCGGAACAGACAATTATACAAACGGTTAACGGGAATCAGCAAACCGTAGAATCCAAAACCAATAATACTATTTCTATTAAAATGATTGATGTTACCGCTGATTTTATGATCACTGAAATACGTTTTGATACTTTGAAAACCAATACAAATTCAATGGGAAAAACGGTCAGTATGAGTTCTGTCAGCGAAGGCAATATTACATCAACAGAAATGGCTGATGTCATTTCTTGCATCATGAACCGGTTAAGTAAGAATGCCCTTTATATTAAAATGGATTTTGCAGGCAAGGTGCTTGAAATTGTGAATACGAAAATGTTGTCTGATGTGATTATGAAAGATACCAGTTCCATTACCATGACCGGTCCGATGGCTGCTGGTGTAAAAACGCAGATAAAAAATCTGATCAGCGACAATACATTAAAAACCATGGTTGAAGTGTTTACCAATTATTTACCGGGCAAACAGGTATCCACTGGTGATAACTGGAGCGTAACTGTAAATACGAATTCCGGTGGAATGGCACTCGATATAAAAACCGACTATCATCTCGATGGAGTGAACGGCAATTCTGCAAATATTACTGCCGAATCAAATATTAAAGCAGCAGAGAATGGAGGTCCTATGGTAGCCGGCGGGGCAACCATAACCTATGACGATCTGAAAGGATTGAGTAAATCAAGCATGGTGATTGATGTCCGTACCGGTTTATTAGTTGAAGCAACGGCAAAAACACATATTGCCGGAAATCTGGGAGTTACTGCACCAGGTATGAGCATGCAAATACCAATGGATATCAATGGGGAATCGAAAGTTGTTGCATTACAGTGAATTGATATAAAAATACAATGAGAAAATATATATTTTGTTTACTAGTGATAACCTCCATTACTGCCCAGGCTCAGAACATCAGGGGAAAAGTATGTCTTGATAAAGATAAATCTCCGGTGCAGTTTGCTTCTGTCGGATTGGTTCATTTGCCTGATTCAAACATGATTACGGGGGTCATAACATTAACAGACGGGGGCTACTTTTTCGAAAGAGTAAAACCGGGCAATTATTTTATGAAGGCGAGTTTCCTTGGATTCAAACCGAATGGGAAAAAAGTTACTGTGGAGGCAGGACAAGGTGAAATTGCTGTTGATACCATTTATTTAACCGAAACTGCAGCCACGTTAAATGAAGTCACGGTCACAGCTGAGCGGATCAAGGGGAAGGAGTTGGTTGACCGGACTGTTTATGCAATTCCTGAAGTAATAGCTAAAACCTCCAGTAACGGATATGATATCTTAAAGAAAATACCACAGGTCAATGTCGATTTTCAGAATAATATAACACTCAACGGCAGCAGCAACTTCATTATCCAGGTCGATGGAAGACAACGCGACAGGGAATTTCTTAACAAACTTCTTCCTTCTGATATACAAAGCGTTGAAATTATAAGCAACCCTTCCGGTAAATATGAAGGCAATATCGACGGGGTCATAAATATCATCCTGAAAAAAGAAGCGAGGTATGGGATGAACGGTAATGCAGGCTTTAATATTAAGCCTTTTAATAAGCCTACCGCTTCAGTAACCGGCAGTATCGATTATGCTATGGGTAAAGTGACTTTTTATATAACTGCTTTCACTTTTTTACAGAAACTGAATATCAATACCACGAATACAAGCAATTTTATAATGAACGATTCGACCACAAACATGAAAGGAAAAGGCTCGTTAAAAGTGACCGGTCCGTCTGTTAACACCGGATTCGATTATTATATTAACGATAAAAACAACCTGAGTTTTAATATCAGCTATAAACCAATTGATCAGGATGTTAATATACCTGGCGAAACAGTCCTGTATAAAAGCAGCATTCCTCTTAATACTGTTGCATCACTCTCCACGAATAATGTTCATAGTGATGAAACATCAGCATCCCTCTTTTACAAAAAGACATTTAATAAGCCGGTCCAGGAATTCACCGCTGAGACCAACTTATACTGGTTTAAATCAAATACCGGGAATGACTTTACCAATACCAGTTATCTTTATAATTCGGATACACTAATCAGTTCTTATTCCCGGCTGGAGGATGATATAAGCCAGAGAAATTATTTCTCTGTTAAATTGAATTATGTACAACCTCTCGGGATGTCTGCAAAAATTGAAACAGGTTATCAGTTATATTACCAGCAACTGAGCTATGATTTTATTATCGATGACCAGGAATCAACCAATCTGTTTAAATATAACGAGTTTCGTAATTCGGTTTATGGAGGAATTACATATAATCTGAAAAAAATCGGATTCCAGGCAATGCTTAGGATAGAAAACAGCCATATCAAGGCTGATTCGGTTACCGCGCCGAACTATACCTGTTTCCTGCCGTCCACCAATATTCAATATAAATTTTCGGCATCACATAACTTAAAATTCACTTATAACCGCAGAATTAACCGGCCCGGAATATATAACTTNNAATCGAAGAATTAACAGGCCAGGAATTTATAACATGGATCCGTACTATAAAATAGGACAGAATTATGACGTATCACAGGGTAATCCTAACCTCAAGCCTGATTATCGCGACCGCCTGCAGCTAACCTATACATGGAACTTTGGCAGCAATTATTTCTCCCCATATATTTATAAGGAGTTTTATACTGATAAAATTGGGAATGAGTATCAGGTAATCTATTCACCTGTCAGCGGCACACTGACCACATTTACAAAACCCTTTAACCTGCTCAGTGGTTATGAGACTGGCGGTGGTCTTAATACCATGCTGTGGTATGTAAATATTAATGCAAGGATTTACAAGGGACATATTAATGAGTATACCGGGCAAACAGTTACAATTCCCGGCCTGGATTATTTCTCCTATAGTATAACCAGCTATGCATTTGCTCCCCTTGACAAAAATAAGAAAACCACCGCATTTGTCTTTTTGAGTTACAATGGCGTAAATATGAATGCGCAGACCAAAACGTACAGTATTCCTTTTTATGGTTTTGGGGCCCAGAAACAAATCAAGGATCATAGTTTTGGAGTCTTTTGGTTACTACCCTTTTCGAAAAATATAAATTTCCAGAAGACCATAACTGAGACCCCCGCCTTTAACTCAAGAAACATTATCGGTTTTGATGTCTCAAATTTTATCCAGTTCAGCTATTCCTATAAATTCAACAAGGGGAAGAATGTTAAAAANNTTACGCTCCAAAGCTTCAGCGATGGAGCTACAAAGGAAATGTTTTGCGGTCTTGCAGTCTTCCGGTCGCGAGATCGCCAGGTTTTGCTTATGTTAGCCCTTTTTCATATCTTTCGGATATCCGGATCTGTCAACGTAATATAATTATCAAATGGGCATACCTGCAAACATTCCAAAAGAAATGCAAATCAAATCAATTCATTTCAATGATTTAATATAAACAGTAACCATTTTTTGAGCTTCCTTATAAAAAACATATTCCATGGCAGAAAAAATTAAAGAATTCATCAATGATCCCGAAAAGCTTGAAAAGTTATACAGGGAAGACAGAAAGTCTTTTGAAGCTGATTTTGAGAAGATCTATCCTGAGATTGAGAATACCGAAATGGCAAAATTCTGGAAAAACCGGTTAGATTTTGAAAAGATACCAGACAAAACAAAAAAGAATTCAGCCCCGGACATCCTTATTATGATTGCCGTATGTCTTTTTGCAGGATTCCTGATCAAAATTCCCGATATTTTTAATATTAATTTAATCAAATTCCCCTTTTATGAGAAGGATGCAGGGATTATCGTATTTCTGGGCCTTACAATTTATGCCTTCTCTATTAACCGACACCTTAGTAAAAAGAACCTGGTAATAATCTTTTTAACCTTTATAGTTTCGATAATATATATTAACCTGCTTCCAAATCTCAGAAACAGCGCCTCAATTAAGCTTGTGTACATTCATATGCCTTTGCTTATGTGGTGCGCATATGGATTGGTTTTCATTGACTTTGACTTTAAGAACCGCAGTAAACGAATTGAATATATCAAGCATAATGGTGATCTGGCTATTATGGGTGCCGTGATCCTGATAGCCGGAGCATTACTATCTGGAATCACTATCGGGTTATTCAGGGCTATCGGCATAAATATTGAAAAGTTTTACAGTCATTATATCATAATTGTAGGATTAGTCTCTGCCCCTATCGTTACAACTTACATTCTGAAAAATTCATCTGCACTGACAAACAAGATTGCTCCAATAATCGCAAATATTTTCAGCCCGCTGGTGCTGATTACTTTAATAATCTATCTTACAGCTATAGCCATCTCAGGAAAGGATCCGTACAATAACAGAGATTTTTTATTGATTTTTAATATGATGCTTATAGGTGTAATGGGAATCATCATCTTTTCGGTTTCTGAAACTTCAGTGTACGGGAAACAAAAGTTCAACGAAATGGTTTTATTTATCCTTTCAATAGTTACTCTCATTATTAACCTGATTGCCTTATCTGCAATTTTTTACAGGCTTGGAGAATATGGATTAACACCTAACAGACTGGCAATTCTGGGTTCTAACATTTTGATTTTTATCAACCTGATTTTGATTACGATTGATCTGTTTAAGATAAATTTCAAAAAGGCCGAGCTTGAAAAAGTTGACTTTACAATCTCAAAATACTTACCGGTTTATATCTTATGGACATTGATTGTGGTGTTTGGATTTCCGCTATTTTTTGGAATGAAATAGAAGCCAGTGCAAGGGACGCAACATCCAATTACTCTTGACCTAACGACATATGAAATTTTTGATATTAAGCATTTGTATTGCGCTTTGTTGCATCAAAACAGCACATTCACAGACAGCTAATAAGTTTGATTTTGAAAGAATAGAAGATAATTCCTTTTTAATTGAAGAAGCCTACAATCAGGATCCGGGGGTAATTCAACACATATCTTCGTTTCAATACATGAAAGATCATACATGGCTGTATACATTTACAGATGAATGGCCAGTACCGGGCAGAAAACATCAGCTTTCTGCAACAATACCTGTTATAAACAATGGAGAAACCGGCTTAGGTGATATATTGATAAACTACAGGTATCAAGCAATTTACATGAACAGGTTTGCCTTTTCTCCCAGATTTTCGCTTATATTTCCTACCGGCAATTGGGAAAAAGGATTTGGCAACGGAGTTGTTGGATACCAGCTGAGCCTACCGTTTAGTTATCTGCTCTCTACAAAAATAGCGACCCATTATAACCTTGGTGTAACATTTACACCTGATGTCAAAAAAGCTGACGGTTCGAAATTCAACCAGACAATTTATAATTATGGCTTAAGCATAATTTTACTACTCAAAAAAAACTTCAATTTCATGTTTGAAGTTGCTGGAAACAGAACTTTTATAAAGTCAGCCAGTACAAATACAATAATTACAAATTCCTTATTTATAAATCCCGGAATTAGGCTTGCTATAAATTTCAGATCGGGACTTCAGATAGTTCCGGGTATTGCCGTACCAATTGGTATTGGTCCCTCAAACGGAGCGTCGGGCATTTATGCTTATTTATCATTCGAACATCCGTTGTGGAAACCTTAGGCTGGCTTCTCTGATTTTTAACGGATAAGTTGCCAGCAGATTGCATCGATATACCGTTTATCGATATGAAACGGATGTTTACCGAAAATAATTATAAGCGTGTCAGATAATATTATACTTTTCGGTAAAAAATAGAAAAATTTTATTGCGATGAAATCACCCGAAAGAAACAGAGTTTGCAGTGTCGAACGTGCAGGAGCGCTGGATATAAGTCTCAGGAAGCTGCTCCAGAATCCCCAAAAAATATTGAAACCTTTCATAAAGGAAGGAATGACCGTTGCTGATTTAGGTTGCGGCCCAGGATTCTTTACAATTGAAATGGCAAAGATGGTCGGCAATAACGGAAAAGTTACGGCTGTTGATTTGCAGGAAAGATAAGCCGTCACTCACAGCCAGCTGTATCTAAGGACTTGCGAATTAGCATAGTACAGACATTATGTATTAGCAGGCAAAAAAACTAAAATAATCTTGACTTTATTGAAATTATTTCTTATATTTGTTAATTAGTAGATAAGAATCATTCTCATTAGATAATTATTAGCCTTGAGAACAAACAAAATAAGAAATAAACTGGTTGAAAAAGAGCTGAAAGTCACTCCTCAGAGGATGGCTATTCTTGAAGCTATTATTAAACTGAATAATCACCCTACAGCCGAAAATATTATTGATTATATCAGGAAGAACTACCCCAATATCGCAACTGCAACCGTTTATAAAGTTCTTGATGCTTTAGTTGCTAATGAATTAATAGAAAAAGTAAAAACAGAAAGCGATGTTATGAGATATGATGCCATAATGGAAAGCCATCATCATATTTATTATTCAGATTCGGATAGGATTGAGGATTACAGTGACAATGATCTAAATGAACTGCTTGAAAAGTATTTTGAAAAAAAGAAAATTCCCGATTTTAAGATTGAAGATATTAAACTGCAAATCATTGGTAGGTATATAAAACACAAAAAATAATAGATATGGAAAATAACTTGAACGAAGCCAGCAAAAGCCCCGTTACAGGAGCAAAACAAAAGCACAGTGTCGGCACCAGTGGCACAAAAAACCGTGACTGGTGGCCTAATCAGCTAAAATTGAACATACTGCGACAACACTCTTTTTTATCTAACCCTATGGGTGAAGATTTTAACTATGCTGAAGAATTTAAGAGTCTGAATCTGGAAGCTATTAAAAAAGATCTTCACAAGCTAATGACTGATTCTCAGGATTGGTGGCCTGCCGATTTCGGCCACTATGGACCGTTATTCATCCGTATGGCATGGCACAGTGCAGGTACATACCGGACAGGCGACGGTCGTGGAGGAGCAGGAAGCGGACAGCAACGCTTTGCCCCGCTTAACAGTTGGCCCGATAATGTCAACCTCGACAAGGCACGCAGGCTGCTTTGGCCGATCAAGCAAAAGTATGGCCGTAAAATATCCTGGGCAGACCTTATGATACTTACGGGTAATGTAGCCCTGGAATCAATGGGATTCAAAACCTTTGGCTTTGGCGGTGGGCGTGAAGATGTCTGGGAGCTGGAAGAGGATATTTACTGGGGTTCCGAAACCAAGTGGCTGGAAGGTGACAAACGCTACTCCGGTGAACGCGACCTTGACAATCCTCTTGCAGCCGTGCAAATGGGGTTGATCTATGTGAACCCGGAAGGACCAAACGGAAATCCTGATCCGGTTGCAGCGGCTAAAGATATTCGCGAAACGTTTGCCAGAATGGCCATGAATGATGAAGAAACTGTGGCACTTATTGCCGGGGGGCATACCTTTGGCAAAACGCACGGAGCCGGAGATGCGGGGCTTGTTGGACCTGTACCCGAAGCTGCAGACATTGAAGAGCAAGGCTTAGGTTGGAAAAGCAAGTTTGGCTCAG
>PLML01000164.1 GCA_003141525.1 Bacteroidales bacterium | reverse complement strand
CAAAGAATGGGTAGTAGTTTACTACATTGTTTCATAATCAGGGACAATATATCCAAACTCGAACTTTGTTCGCTTTAATGACTTATCTGAAACTATGGTTTCGGAAGGAATAATTATTAATGTATCATTCCGCAAATAATGATTAAAGAGTTTTAAAAGTTCGTATTTGCTTATAGGATAATCGTGCACCATGTTGTAAAGACCATGTGCTTTCTCTTGTGATGCTTTTTCCATTGACTTCGCCAATTGAAGTGTTGTCAATCCTGTCCACATAACCTTAGTATAGCCTTGAATTGATCCTTTTTGTTTCATGAACCAATTAAGCAATCCTATTCCGTTAGGATTTAAGTCCGGACCAACTATAGAATTGCGCATCGTAATATTTTTTTCATCCTCAATTTCACCCAAGGCTTTAGATCGGTCATAAAAGGTTTATCCGTCTCTTAGATCTCCTTCTTTATATCCGCCAAGTTTTCCAGAGAAAACGCAGTCTGTACTCATTTGAATTACTTGAGTATCAGTTCCTCTTGTTACGGAAGCTAAGAAATGAGGGAAATAAGCGTTTAGGAATGTTGCTCGTTCTTTATTTTGTTCAGCAAATTGATTAAGAATGCCAATGCAATTAATTATAGAATCAAACCTGCCATTAGTGATTAAAGTTCTGATCTTTTTAGTATTTCTAGCATCACCTACTATTGATTTAAAATGCAAAACTCTATTCTGGTCAAATCCAGTTACATCATACCCTTGCTCTTGCAAATATAGAGATATGGTATGCCCCGCCATACCAGCTGCTCCAAATACTAAAAATCTCATTTTCAACCTCATAATGAATATGTTACTAATTAACTCAATTACTTCATGCAATTCTTCTCAAACCAGTCTGTGTATTCACTTAAGCCTTCATCTAGCCCGACCAAAGGTTCAAAACCAAAGCCATTTCTAATCTTATTTATTTGTGCTTTACAATGCTTCACATCAGCCGGTCTAATGGGTGCATATTTGATCTCGACATTTATCTTACTAATTGCCTGCATCATGTTTGCTAGTTTATTTATAGTAATACTGCTTCCACTTCCAAGATTATACACATCTGTTCCCTTATTAGTTATAGCAGCCAAATAATTAGCCCTTGCTATATCTTTAACATTAATAAAATCTCTTGTCTGCTCACCATCTCCATAGATGGTCATCGGTTTGTGTGAATAAATACAGTTTGTAAAGATGGGTATTACATTGCCATATGTATCGTACCTTTGATTGACGCCATAGATGTTAAAATACCTTAAACAGATACCTGTTATGTCATAAATTCCACTATAAGCAAGTATCATCTTTTCTGCTGCTAATTTACTAACACCATATGGAGAGTCAGCATTTTGAGGATGACTTTCATCGATTGAAGGTGTTATTAATTCACCAAATATTGCAGCAGATGATGAATAAACAATACGCTTTACAGCATGCTTCCTCATTCCTTCCAATACATTTACCGTTCCAAGGAGATTGATGTTAGAATCTCGAATAGGGTTTTCAAGAGACTTTTGTCTACCAACACTAGCCGCTAAGTGAAAAACTACATCTATAGCTTTACAAGCTTCCATTGTAATTTCAGCATTGCAAATATCACCTTCGATAAAATCAACATTCATCTCATCCAAGTTGCATTTATATCCAGTTGAAAGATTATCAATAACTCTAACTTCCCATTTTTTATTAAGCAAATATTTAACAACATTTGAGCCTATAAAACCTGCTCCGCCGGTTACAAGAGCCTTCATTTTATTTTCCATATTTTCTTCTTAATATGTTATCAATTCGTTACTAATTAGTCGATCCTTAAGAAGTCAGTTTTAACAATAATTTACCAGAATATTATATTCCTGGGTCAATATCTTGACTATTTCATTTAAGACACAGATAATAGACTTACGGATTTTCCGTAATATCTTCATCATGTTGAATGCTGCACCTGCTAAAAGTGTGTTAATCATATCACCTTCAATACCTTTGAGGTAGTTTCTCAATACTCGGTGGTCTTGTTTTAAATGTCCTATTATTGGTTCTATTGATGCTCTTCTGCGGAACCGCTCTCTGTCTTTGGCTTTTTGGTATGCGGTTTTTCCTTTTCCTGAGCCGGGTATTTTAATGTTGACTCCCAGAATGTGTTTTCATCCCTTACAGCCTCTATCAACAAGAGCAGTTTCGGGAAGTCGACCCAGAAGATCTTCAACCTGTGCCAACTGCGGTTCAAGTGTGTGTCCATCGTAAATATTATCTTCAAATGCCATGGCCCCAACTACTATCCCGCTTTTCTTTGTAAGAACAAAACTGCTTTTATTTCCAAATTCATATCTCTTATGCTCTTTGCCTTTTGAGATACATTTTACCTCCGGTGCATGAAAACTGTATAATTTGTTATTGTCATCTCTTTTCTGTCCAAGTACACGGTAGTATAACCAAATCTGCTCATCATAACAGTTCAAACGATCTATGTCATCAAGACCACGTTCAACATCTCTTACCAGCCGGACTGCGATGGTTTTAAGTTTTCGTGCAGCCGCATTTGCCCTTTTACGCTTCTTCGGATGCTCCCTGAACCGCTGTTCTATCATTAATTGCTTTACTGTACGAGTATAACTTTGTCTCAACGTTATGTCTTCTTTTTCAGCGATCTTCCGGCAACCTTCTATTATTTTCTTATGAAGCTTAGAATAGGTTGGAAAAGTAATGTTCTTTTCCTGTACAGTTGTATCTATAAGCACTTCTTTCTCATGAACTTCCTTAGAATCAAACAAACTTATACTGAGCTTTAATATTTTTTGTGCTCCTACTTCTCCTATACGTTTACGAAAATGTACAAACTCGCTCGGATCAAACGGCTTTTCATACTGGAAAAAGGTCTCTCCACTAAAGTACTGCCAATAAGGATTTTCAATCCACCTATCTACAAATGTCTCATCTCCAAGATTATACATTTGTTTCAGTATCATACTCCCGACCATCTTCCTTACCGGAACGGCTTGTCTTCCCATGTATGGATAATAGATAGAAAACTCCTTGTCAACGGATTTCCAGTCTATTCGCTGAGCCAACAATACTAACTCATGATCCATATTGATTATACTTACTAGTGGAATTTGAAAAGCATTCAACTGTGGATTCTTAATAAATTTCCCTTTCATATTGCAAGGTTTTTAACGAATTTACTCATTACCTTGCAGATTATCAACCTGAGTTATTAACACTAGTTATTAATAATCAATCCTTTAACTACTTTTTAAGGATCGACTATTTAGCCTTGCGGTTTGTGTTTTGCTTTGGGGTTGAAACCAGCACGCCAAATGTGGAATACTAAATTCAAAACAAAGTGTTTTGAAATTATCACTTCTTCTCTTTCCCGTACAAATTACCGTAACCGTAACTATATTTTCCCACGTACCCATAACTATATCTCTTTCTTTCAGAACCGATGTCGTTGATAACCAGGCTGACGCTTTTTATTTTGCTGATCTTAAGCTCTTTTATGGTATTCTAAATTCTACTATTAATTCAGACAATACTACTTGTCAGTTTTCCTGACGGTACGATTTATAATTCTATGGAATTACTTGGATTCTTTTGTTTTATTTTATTTTATTTTAATACATACTTTTATCTCAGCTGAAGCGGGATCTTTACTTCACACTTCGACTTTTGACTTTTGACTTTTAACTTTTATCCTTTATCTTCCCGTGGCCTAAGTAAAGCCATGCTTCCGCCCCGTCAATTACAGTCTCTGTACCAACAAGGTTTAAATATTAAAATGAAAAATAGTTCAAAAACTTTGATATGCCTGCAATTTTAGCGATACGGTTTTTGAATTTTTTATATAGTAATCTTCTATAAAGAAGGTTTAAGTCGTAAAATAAATTAAAAGTTTATGCGCTGATTTTCTGATCGTTTAGAGCTAATTATTCTTTTTAAAAATTTTACTCTTTCTCGTTTTGCGTTTTGTTACAGATTGAGTTCTGTTAAATTTCCTATATTTTTAAAATCTGTACAGATAACATTATAATTGATATTCAGGCATTAATAACCTACTCACTACTACTACTCACTAATTTATTATTATATGTCATAATCTCTTGGACCTGGCAACTGCCTGAATAATAGCATTCTCTTTACGTATTGATTTTTCCCTTTTTCTTTGTTCTGATTTATTATTATACCCATACCCATACCCGTACTGATCGCGATTAAACCGGTTATCGTTCAATACGATGCAAACATGATCTATATTTTTTTGTTTCAGGTCCTTCATGACCAGAAAGAATACTTTTTTAATGGTAAAGTTATAGCGTGCAACCATTACCTTCACTTCAGCATGATTAATCAACAGATAGGCATCTGTAACCCTGGCTAAGGGTGTGGTGTCCATAACTATATAGTCATAATCATTCTTTAATTGGGTTATCAGCTTTTCGGTTTTATCAAGGGCCATTAATTCAGTGGGATTAGGAGGGATTACTCCCGAAAGAATATAATCCAGTTTTTCATGAGGTGATTTGATAATTATATCTCCAAGGTTAGCATTATTAATCAGGTACGAACTTAACCCTTCCTTAGGTTCTCCTTTTTCATCAAAAAATATTTTCCGTTTTCTCATATCAAAATCAAGCAATATTGTCCTGCGGCCCAGTTGGGCATAACTCATGGCAATATTCAGAGCAATAAACGATTTCCCCTCTCCTTCCATTGAAGAAGTTACCATGATCACTTTCTTTTGTCCTCCCCTTACATAAAAATCGAGATTAGTACGAAGCGCCCGGTACGATTCTGCAATATTCGATTTAGGAAATTCAAGCATCACATTACTGGTCTTGTATTTATTATGCAAAATTTTGCCCAAAACTGGCACATCTGTTAACCGCTCTATGTCATCCTGGGTTTCAACTTTATTATTCAGAGCGCTCTTGATCATTAAATAACCAAAAGGTAATGCCATTCCCAGGATAAATGCAATCAGATAATTAATCCCTTTTTTAGGAGAGATTGGTCTTAAACTCACCATTTTAGCAGGTTCAATAATGATGTCGTCAGGTAAATTTGATGCTTTTGTAATTTTAGCTTCGGCGCGTTTCTCTAGCATATAATTATAGATGGCATCGTTTAACCGGTATTTGCGCTCAATGTTCCCTAACTTGCGCTGCGTTGCCGGTAGTTTACTGATTTCGGTTTCTGTTTTTTTGATCCGTTTATTCATTTCATCAATAGAAATACTGGTAGTTTTCCCGGCTGCAGAAATATTTTCAGAAATTGTTTTTTTGATGTTCTGGATCTGGATACCCAGTTTTTGCACCAAAGGATTTTTTTCCTGGTTATTTTTAATCAGGTTCGATTGCTGTGCCTGGGCAGTGATTAATTCTGACATGAGATTGTTCAGCAATGGATCAGGGATTCCCATAGATGAAGGTACAATCATGTCAGAGAAATTATCATTTTTTGAAAGGTACCCGGACACATAATCATAATATTTTTTATGGGCAGTTAATTCGGCCAGTTTGTTTTGAAGATCAATATACTGGGCGGAAATACCATTTGCCTGCTCGGTAATATTCAACAACTGATTTGATGAGCGAAAGTTTGCCAGGTTATTCTCGGTCTGATTTAACGAATCAGAAATCTCATTCAATTGTTTGTCGATGTAATCAATGGTAATACTTGCAAGGTGGTTTTTCCGTTCCAGATTCTGGATAGAATAGATATTCATTAATTCGTTTACGATATCTGTACCTTTTTTTACTGATTCGCTATTTAAGCTTATTTCGACAACAGTGGCTTCCTTATCTACCTTATTAAATATAAATTTTTTCTTAAACTTGGTTACCAGCGAAGGAATATCTTTAAATTCGAATCCATAAGTGGCTTTCTCAATGACCTTTTTTGTATTGTTCAATTCAACAGTAAATGCAAGATCGGGAGTCTCTATCAACTCTCCAACCTTCCCACTCTTTAAAAAACTCCAGCTGTCCCTTATATCTTTTATTTCATTATTTTCAAAATTGTAAAAAAAGGTTTTCCCCGATTCAGCTCTTATTTCAAAATATTCTTTGCTCATAAATGAGATATAGAACCTGACATTTATTGGTTGAATGTGATTTTGCTGGAAAACTATATTGAAAGGCGTATCTTTATAAGCATCAAGATACCGGATACCTTCCTTATGATAGTAACTTACTAATAAATCTAGATTTTTAATGGTTTGTTCAAAAACAGGGAATGATTTTAAAACCCACAACTCATTCTGAAAGTTCTGGTTCATACTGAATAAACCGCTGTTGAGGAAGCTATTAATGCCACTGCTACCCGGTTGTTTTGTATCTTCTTTAATAAGAACGGAAGAAGAAATTTTATAGACCGGAATTGAAAAGCGATTTACAATATATGCCAGGCCTATTGCAATAATTATACATACAAAAAATAATTTGTAATTTCTTAATATCAGGTCTGCGATTTTCTTAAGATCGTTCTCTTCCTGGAGGTTGATGTTTTGAGATTCGGACATGGGGGTAAATTATTAGAAATGGGTGAAATTATTTGGGAGATACTTGGTCTGAGATGTGAGATGTGAGATGTGAGATGTGAGATGTGAGATGTGAGCGTAGAGCGTAGAGGCGTGAGGCATGGGGCGAAAGGCGTCGGGTTAAAGATGTGAGGTTGAGGTTGAGGTTGAGGTTGAGATGTGAGATGTGAGCGTAGAGCTTATCTTAAAGACAAAAGACAAAAGTTAAAAGTCGAGGAGCATTGCGACAAATCGGAACGAAGTGGAGCTCGGCGAAGCCAAATGAACGATAGAATCCAATAATGCTTCTTCGGGTATATAAGTGAGTTGCGTTGATAGAAAAATGAATAGCTATAAGCGGATTACAATAAAACACGGATTTCCCGGATTGATGTTGGTTAAATTCGATCCATTGGGTTATAAATTTTCAAGCCAGGTTCGATATGGATAAAATCAGCAATATTTGATGTGATAAGTTCCATTTTAGAGATTACTGCTGTCGCCAGAATGATAGCGTCAGGGAGTTTTATTTTGTGTTGCTGCCTTACTGAAATAACCTTTTCAACGATTTTCGGATTTAGATTAATTACCGGAAAGTGTTTGCATAATTGTTCGATCGTTTGTTTTTCAAATTTGTTTTGAAATTTGTAGCCCAAAACCTCCATATAGGTGATTACTGATATGTATAAATTAACCTCCGGTGAAGCTACTTTATCAAGTTCAAGCTGTCTTTTTGAAAGGTAGATTAAGATATTCGTGTCAACGAGTTTCCCATTCATCTCTGATTTTTTTTTGCCATTCTACAGGATTAGGGATATTGCTAAATATGCTATCAGGCTTAATCGCGTCAAAAATACTTTTTAGCATAACAAATTGATCTGTGCCCTCAGTGATGGGTAAGTCTTCTTCAACTTTTTTCACAAAGACCATTGATTTTAACAGCTTTGTTAACAATTGTGCATTTTTTCTATTGTTAACTGTAATTCTTAACGTAGTCATTGTTTATAAATTTTCTGCTACAAAGGTAATAAACTAATTAATGGATTTCAAAAAACACGAAACGAAGTTCTACGAAGTCAATTCACATTTAAACAGTAGCCTTTCGCGTTTTACGTTTCGCGTTTTACGTTATTCAATGAAATAGCTCAGGGCTCAGAGCACAGGGCGCAGGGTAAGAAATGTTGAGATTGAGATATGAGTGGTGAGTGGTGAGTGGTGTGGTCATTAGATACAAAACAATGCGTAGAGGGGAACACTCCTTATATTATTTTCATTTCCAAAATTCTTTTCTGATACCCGGTACGAAAATGGAGGTGAATAACGTCGCACAAATTCTCCAAGGCTTCTCGATCGTACATTATCAGAAGCTTTCACTTCGACAGGAATTGCATGCTCGCCGGTCTGTATGACAAAATCTACCTCTGCCTTCCCCTTCGATTCCCAGTAATAAAGAGTATAACCAGCTGCTTTAAGTGATTTGGCAACATAGTTTTCCGCCAGTGCTCCGATAAAGCCGCTTCCGGTTAAGTTTTTAGCTGTAAGGCTCTTCTCTGTAAGTCCTGCCATAGCACAAAGTAACCCCGTGTCAGAATGATAAAGTTTGAAAGCACCCGGATCAGAATACGCACTGAGAGGCAGATGTCCCTCGGAGACCTTTTGACAAGCCAGCACAATTCCTGAAGCTTTCAGCCAGTCAATTGAAGATCCGTATTCAGCGATCCTTGCACCGCTCTTTATCACTTTGTATTGAAACTTGTGATTCTCCTTAGCCAGTTGAGCAGTCGTGGTGAGAGATCCCGATCAAAAATCCTGTGAAGCTCTCTATTACTCTCAAAGTTATAATATAGAACAGAATCAAATCGTTCGCGTCCAAATGAAAGAACCGAATATGTCTTTCCTACCTGCCTGGCTCCCTGCACTATAAGAGGCAATCTTTTCCTTCTTTTCGCCCACTCCTCTAATTTATTATTTATCTTACGTTCCATTTATTGTTGTATTTTTACACTATAAGGTTCTTTATTGTGTAAATATATAACACATTTTATAATTTAAACTAAAATATTTGGCGTTGACCATTCCGGGTGCCGGATCTGAGGCGTGAGGCGTGAGCCTCCTTCAACCTACCGCCTTCTGCCTATGTGCACAGCTACTTAAATATCGAATAAAACAATAACGCTGTGGTTAAGGTGGAGAATAAAATAGTAAAAGGAAATTGCCTCATGCCCCAGAACTTGTTTCTGAGGGGCTTAACATAGACTATATCATTGGGTCTCAGGTTATAATAATCGGAAGCCAGGATATCTGATTTGGTAATGTCCACATTAATACGAATATTTTCCCCGTTTATGTTCCTTATCAGTATCACTTTATTACGGTTTCCATAGTCTGTGATATCCCCTGCAAGTCCTAATGCATCGTAAATCGTAATCTTATCCTGGGCATAAGGAAAATGTCCCGGATTTCGGACTTCACCCAAAACTGATACATAACGGTTCACCAGCTTCACAGTGACAATCGGCTGGTTTAAGATATGATTCAGAGAATCCTTTAAAATTACACCTACCTGTGATAGTGTTTTATCTTCGACATGAATTTTACCAATAACAGGCAGGAGGAGAAACCCATCTTTGTCAACTGAATATGACATGAGTGATGCACCATACGGTTGAATGTTTCCCAGATAGATAGATTCTTCCCTGTTATTTGAAAATATATTGGCAGCAGCTTCATCAAGACTGTTGATCTGAATATACAGCTCATCATTTGGCTTCAGCTTGTAATCGGGAAGTTCAGCTTCCTTAAAGGATTTCATGTTCATATTACTGTCCTGGAGGTATTCGACTTTGCGTTGTGTAACGCAGGAGGACAGTAGCATCAGTGTTACGATGGTTATGAGAAGTGGGTTTAATTTCATGGGAAGGTTAAGGTTAAGGTTAAGGTTAAGGTTAAGGTTAAGGTTAAAATTAAAATAAAATTCTATCGTAATCCTTCTAAAATGTCCTCCGGTCCAAAAATAAGAATCCCCGGAGGAGTAACTGAAGGTTTATGTTTTACAAAAAGCACAAGTAAAACTTTGTGGTTATATACTATGGGCAGATTGGCCGACTTTCTTATTAACTCGTCAGCAACCCTTGTCACATCTTTGTTCTCTGTCCACTTTGCCTCTCCCACCAGCAGGCTTTTTTTA
The DNA here is from genome assembly GCA_003141525.1 of Bacteroidales bacterium. Taxonomy (GTDB): domain Bacteria; phylum Bacteroidota; class Bacteroidia; order Bacteroidales; family VadinHA17; genus LD21. The sequence goes on along the minus strand of PLML01000164.1, from coordinate 2,816 downwards.
CTGGTCGATTCTGACACTACATCTATTTCCAAAGGTACACCATCAATACCCTTCCCCCACCACCGTGAAGCCGGATTGAACTCATCATCCGTAATAATAAAAGGTACAGCCCGGCGGCACAACTCCTCCCAAATTGTGGAGGTGTATTGTGGCATCCTTTTTTTTATCTCTTTCAGCACCTGTGATGAGAGTCCAAGATCAATGCGGCTCTTCTCAGGCACAATAAATGTGAAATAGAAATTAAGAAAGGGATCGTGTATCTTATAAAGACTTCGTTTTGTTGAACGCGATGACTCTCCAAAAGGGATCTCACGTCTTATATATTGCAACTCCGTCAAAAAAGCCAATGCACGCGACAGGTGTGTGGAAGGTTTTCCGGTACAGGCCGCCAGCTCTGAAAGCCGGTGACAACCTGAACCGATAAGACTCAGAAGGGTGAATGCCTGTACTGAGGTCCGGATCTCATCGGAGAAAAGGCGTTCGGGCTCATCTGTAAGGAGGCCATACTGGTTTACCAGATGTTCACTGAGGGTTACATCAAGACTGCCTGATGCTTTTCGTATCTCCCAGTAGCGTGGCACCCCACCCCAGATACTATATTCTGTCACAGTCTCAATGGCTGAGAGGCCGAGAAATCTCCTCAGGTGGGTTGCTGACATGGGTTGGATCTTCATTATCTCATCTGCTCTTCCATAGAGTGGCGCATGACTGTCGAGCACAAGCCCATGCATCATCATCTGTGATGATCCGCAAAGGATTATGTTGAAATTGCTGTGAGCCCCGTCGTCATGTATGTTCTGCAAAATTGACGGTAGTTCCGGAGAGTTCTTTACAAGGTACGGGAATTCATCCAGACAAAGGGTGATACGCCTTCTGAGAGAAGTATTAAGGCTTCTGAAAAGTGAATCCCATCCCGGATAAACTGGATTTGCAAAGCCTGGTATGAACTTTTCAATCCTTTGTACCAGCGCGTTTATCTGGAGAGGCGCTTCTCTCATGTCAGCCGAGAAATAGACTGCTATATCGTTCATCACCCGCTTCAGCAGAGTTGATTTTCCGCAGCGGCGGCGGCCATAAATGACAACCAGCTGAGCAGTATCACTACCCAGCACCCTCTCCAGTCTTGCTATTTCTGTCTCCCTGTTTACAAACACTGCATCATATTATGTTTGACAAATATAATGTTTTTCATATATAATTACCAAACAGGTTTCGCGTTTAGTGTTTTCTTATGACTCGCCGAAGGCAAATGCGCAACCCGAACCAATCACTAATCAACGGGTTTATAAACGACCCCCACCTTAAGATTGACAAAACTGTCTCTCGCAACGTTAGGGCCCATTTGAACGAACAATCCGGCCCCAATGTTGGCTGCCAGTGTACCTGAGATTTTCAGGTTTATTCCTGCACCGGGATTAATAAACATTTTTGTACCGGCATTTAATCCCTTGTAATTCATAAGTACACCATTATCCTCATAAATAAAGGGTGATATTTTCTTAAAACTCCATATGTATCTTAAATCGAGGTAAAGAGGGATCAGAGCTCCGCCTTCATAAAACAAAACTCCTGTCCCTGCTCCGGCAATTAAGCTCCTTTTAACATGCAGACCGTAAATATTTAACTGGTAACCGTGCATGGTTGTGAATCCAATAAATTGTTTTGCGTAGGGTGAAATTGTACTGCCCAAACCAAAACCATAAGTAAGATCATTGATGCTTACATAACCTGAATTAGGATTAATTGCGACGGATTGACTTTTACAAATGGCAGGTTTCTGACTATAAGTGAAAGCACAAATCAAAATACATACAAGAATGATTAATAGCCTTTTCATGTTTATCAGGCTTTGGATTTCGCTTGGTGTTTAGAGTTTAGCGTTTAGTGTTCCGGGTTCCGTTGAGAGATGAGCAGTGGAACTTGGAGTTGGGTTTGTAAGTTTTTTTTGTTATAATTACTTTAATTGATTACTTAATCTATTGAATAAGGTGTCACAAAGTTGTATAAATGGTTCTATTTCAGAAATTGTTGGTTTTCCATGAGGGAGAAGTCCTAAATCTCCGGGATAGCGGGTATCAATATATGTCTCATTGATTATACTAAGCAGAGTTGTTTCCGAAGCAGAAAGCTGAATATTTGCAATTAATTGAAGCCTTAAGAGATCATGTGATTTAATAGATGGTTTATCCTGTTCATCGATCATAGCTTTAAAGCATTTTTCTAAGCATTGCTGACAATGAAAAGACACCAGATTGGTAAGACGGTCTTCACTTGCAAGTGTTTTGGCTGCAAGAAGGTCATCTTCAGCAACGGTTAGCCAATCTTTAGTTGTTTGCTTCATAAATAACAGACCCTGAATTAAGTATTTCCTTTTTAAAACCGCTGTTTAATTGAATGAACTTTTCGTACATAGGTTTTGTATGTACAATCAGGTCGATATCAGCATATTTCCGTAAAGAATTAAGAGCATTTGCTATTTTAAGCTTTATTTCCATCTTTTGGGCAAATGATTCGAAAACAAAATTGTCATTGGTAACAACCAGCAAATCAATGTCGCTATCTCCTGAGTAAGTCCCTTTTGAGTAAGAACCAAACAAAATAACCTTGCTTACATTTAAATGTTGCAACGAAAGGTTTATTTGAGCTATGATATCATTTCTGGTCATAATGCAAAAGTAATAAAAAGATAAAAGAAATTGAATAGCGGATTTATTTAATGACTGAAAAACTATTGACGTTTAGCATCGAGGGTGCCGCGCGCCATATTCTTAAGTTTCAGATTTCTTCACTTTTGTCTTTTTCTTCCGTAAATAATT
>PLML01000139.1:3848-9705 GCA_003141525.1 Bacteroidales bacterium | reverse complement strand
CCCGGAATAGACAGACGATAGAATGAACCGGCATCATTGGTTAAACTTTCAACGTTGAGCTCTGATATTGAATAATTTACGATGATTGATTGACCGTGGGCAATAACATCAGTTTTCTGCAAATTACCATCAAGATGGAATTTGTAACTTCTTCCTGTCTGTCCGCTGGCTGATACTGTAAAAACCAGAAAAACTGCTAATGAAATAGTCTGTTTATTTTTCCCTAAACGCATCAATGTTAATTAATTGATACAATGACCTAAATTCTACCGGCAAGTTATTAAAAATTCAATAGATTATGAATGTGGCTATGATAAATTTGACGAAAAAACTTAATTAAAGTCAATAATTGGTTATTTTTTTTGATCTTTGTATATCGTCAGATTTAAAAATTAAGAATATGAATAACTGTTCTTTAGGCTTGTTGAAAAAAGCGTTAATAGCAATAATTTTTACTGCCATGATCACCGTGGGATTTTCTCAGGAGCCTCCTGAATTTGATAAGATTGTCACTTCGGCAGGAGTAGTTGAAATGCATTTTATTGGACATGGATCACTGATGTTTAAAGTGAATGGTTTTGTCATTTATTTCGATCCTGTCAGGACTTCAGGAAATTACGATTTTCTGCCAAAAGCCGACCTCATTCTGGTCACCCATGAACATTCCGATCATCTTGATGTAAAGTTAATCGGGGACCTTAAGAAGCCAGGTACACTACTGTTCTGTAATCAGAACTCCCTTTCAAAAATTCCATGGGCAATGGCGATGAAAGCCGGTGACAGGCAGGAAATCAACGACATTGTTATTGAAGCAGTACCTGCCTATAATATTGTTAATGAAAGCACTCCGGGCCATCCTTTTCATCCGAAAGGAGCAGGGTTAGGTTATATCCTGACAATAGGCGGAAAAAGGTTTTATATTGCAGGGGATACTGAGAACACACCTGAGATGAAATCACTCAGGAATATTGATGTTGCTTTCCTTCCTATGAATCTGCCTTATACTATGACTCCGGCTATGGTTGCCGATGCAGCGCTTGCTTTTAAACCAAAAATCCTTTATCCATACCATTTTGGAGAGACAGATACAAATGAAATTTTAAAGTTATTAAAGGATTCCGGTATTGAAGTACGGATCAGGAGCCTGAAATAAAAGATCCGTTTTTGACCGGATCACAACTTTTTATGAAGGCTTAAATCTTATATTTTTAAATAATATTCTTATTATGAAAAATATTAACAGGAGAGGATTTTTGAGAACCGGTATCGCAGGGGTTGCCGGAATAGTGGCATTATCGCCTTCCTTAGCAACAGCTGCAACATCAAATCAGCAGAAAGATGTTATCTTAAGAACACTAGGGAAAACTGGCATGAAAGTTCCTGTAATTAGTTTTGGAGTGATGAGAGCCGATAATCCGAACCTCTGTAAAGCTGCTTATGAAAAAGGGATCAAGCTTTTTGATACCGCCAATGTGTATCAGAATGGGAATAATGAGATCATGCTCGGGAATCTTCTTAAAAACTATCCGAGAAACTCATTTTATCTTGCTACAAAAATTAAACCTGCCGGCGTTGACAGGGAAGGTAAACCTTCAGACCAGACAACTGCTGAAGATTTTCTTTCAAAATTCAATACCAGTCTTTCCAGACTAATGATGGATTATGTTGATATTCTGTATATTCATGATATAAGGAATCCGGAACTGCTTGAATACAAGCCGATTATTAATGCAGTTAAGAACCTCAAAAGAGAAGGCAGGATAAAGTTTATGGGTTTTTCTACACATGCGAATGAACCTTTAGTCGTTGATGCTGCTGCAGCTATGGACTACTGGGATGTAATTCTGACTGCTTATAATTTTAAGCAGACATATATCACTGAATTGAATAGTGCCATTAAAAAGGCCAGTCATGCCGGAATAGGAATCGTAGCCATGAAGACACTGGCAGGAGGCGGATTTCTCGATAAAGAAAAAACCAAACCGATCAATTCAACTGCTGCTTTGAAATGGGTGTTATCAAATCCTGATATAACTACCACAATTCCAGGCATGACCGACTTTGATCAGCTTGATCTGAATGTTAAAATTCTTGCTGACATTTCGATAACTGACCAGGAGAAGAAAGATCTTATAATCGCGAGTGCTGAAAAAGGACTTTATTGTAACGGATGTACTACCTGTCTAAATGCCTGTCCGAGGAATCTTCCCGTTCCGGATCTGATGAGAGCATACATGTATGCATATGGTTATTCAAACCCGGCTATGGCTCAATCTCTGTTAACTGAATTGGGAACCGATGATAATCCTTGTAAAGAGTGTAATATATGTAATGTGAAGTGTACAAAAAAATTCGATATAAGAGAGAAAATTGCAGATATTTCAAGACTTATAAACGTTCCTTCAGATTTTTTGGTATAACATATCTATTGGTTTTTAACCCCTTAGCTAGGCGAAGTCTCAGACTTCACCGAAAATACTAAGTAGTCTTAGACTACAGTTTATGAAAAGCGAAGTTACAATATTCGCTTAGCAATGAAAATTGATTTTAAAACAATTCTTGAATATGAAAAATCTATTTTTTATCGCATTTATGCTGACTATTCTTTCAGGTTCTGCATTTTCCCAGGATATAAAACTTCCTGAACTGAAAGGGTATAAAAAAACTACTAGCTATCCTGTATATCTTCCTGAAAACCTTTGGGATTACATTAATGGAGCTGCCGATGTATATATTTCCTATGGCTTTGTTGATCTGCATGTTGCAGAGTATAAAAAAGGGAAGAATGTAATTAAAATGGAGATTTATAAACAGTCTGATCATACAATGGCTTTTGGAATATATTCGACTGAACGTTCCCCGTCATTCCGTTTCCTGAATCTGGGTTCGCAGGGATATACTACTGCAGATGGAGCGATAAATTTCTTTAAAGCCAATTATTATGTCAAGATCAGGACATATTCAAAGAATGAAAGTACACTGAAATCAGCTGAATCATTGGCTTCTATTGTTGCAGATATGCTTTCAGGCGATTCAAAAATGCCTTCAGCGCTTTCACTGTTTCCTGAAACTGGTAAAAAGATCAATGAGGAGGCTTATATTAATGAAAGTGTTCTGGGTCATAAGTTTCTAAATAAAGCTTTTAAAGCAAGCTATGAATCAGGAAATGATGTCTTTTCAATCTTTATAATGGAAAACAATACCCCTGAAGAGTCGAAGAAATCAATAGAAGCTTATCTTAAAGCAACCGGAACAGAAGCGGTGGACTCTGAGACCGGAAGGTATATGTTAAAAGACGGGTACAATGGAACGATTTTCCTGGCCTGGAAGGGAAACAGAATTGTTATTATTTCTGGTCTTTCGAAAGATCAATCCGATATTGCAGATAAATACACTTCAGAAATGCTCAAGTGAGCTAATACTTTTGACACTTCCTACCGGCAAGGCAGGTCCCGCTTTCGACTTCTTTGTCCGCCGAAGCTTTAGCGAAGGTGGATTGACGTTAACCTTCAATAAAGGAATTTGTGGCATTCGGAACAATTTGCTTCTTTCCATGCTGTCCCGATATTTATTGGATGTTCAAATTCAAGGTTTTCTCTTACGTTGGCATATTTCATCATTCCCTGTTTTCCCTGGCCTACAATACTGTGACAGAGATTGCAGTCACGCGATATTTTACGCCCATCCGGTGCTTTAAAAGCATCATTATGACACCTGAAACATCCATCAGATTCAATATGTCCGATATGTTCAGGATAATGATCATAAGTTACTTTCATTTTCGGGAATGTATTCTTAATGAATGCTTTCTGAACTGTCAAAATTGAATTATCAATGAGATCTTTATTCTTTGTATAGTAGTCATTATAACCAGACTTGTAAAAATCAGTGATTCCATCTTTTATTTTCATGAGTGCAGTATCCTTGTCACTGAATGTATCTTTTAAAATACCCATAGCGACTTTTTTAAAGAATGGAATGTTTTTCGACACCGCACCTGTTTGCATTATTTTATCAAAATAGACAGGAGGTGAATTATAATTATGCGACGGGCGGTTATGACAATCAATGCAATCCATTGTTCTTGGAGTAGATGCTGCAAGCAGACTATCAGATATCGGATTACTTTCGTTTCGGTATATGGTTACCACTCCTGTAGATTTATTTGTGTACTTCACATAAGTAATATTCTCCCGTTTGTCATTTTCTGAAATGTATTCAATGCCTACGGCGGGGTTAATGTGCCAGTGAATTCCTTCCTTCAGACCCAGTCCGCTATATTCCGGGCCGGTTTTCATCTCAAGCATTATATCCCATTCTGTATTCAGTGAATCGGCAAGAAAATATTTATTGGTCCATAGTGTCCGTGCATAAAATTTTTGTGGCCAGTGACATTTTTCACAGGTCTCTCTGGCAGGACGCAGGTCATGAAGTGGCGTTTCAATTGGCCGCGGATAGGAATTTGTCAACACTGCATAAACCTGGTGCAATCCTGATAACTTTGATTTTACATACCACGATGCTCCAGCTCCGACATGACATTCTACACATGCAACATTTGCATGAGGCGAATTCTGATAAGCAGTATGTTCCGGTTCCATGACCTGGTGACATAAAGTGCCGCAGAATTCAACTGATTCAGTTATACGGAAGGCCTGAAAACTTCCAAGTGTCGAAAGGAAAAGAACAATAATTGTCGTGATTGTAAATATGACAAAAGCATTTCTATTCCTAATATCATTCAGGTCAATTCGTGGATACCTTGCTTCTTCATGAATTCCGCTTTTACGAACTCTTCTCCTTTCACGAATCATCCCAACCGGTATCATTAAAAGTCCTAAAATCAGAAATCCGGGAAGAACAATATAAATAAACAACCCGAGGTTAGTGTTCGCTTTGTTAAATATTGTCGAGATAATGAACAATACGATTATAAGTGCCAGGTTGATTGTGGCAATAATAGAACCAATAATTGTTAACCAGTTTTTAGAGGAGGGTGGAAGTTTCATAATGCCGGTTAATTGATTATGTATGAGCGGAAGTAAAAATAAGAAATTATTGGATTATTCAAACACCTGTTTGATTTACATAAAATAAGTTAATCTGTTAATTCTTCGCCGTTGATAAGCTGTGAAATGACCCGTTTCAGACTTGCATATGTTTTAATAACCTTTAAGTCGTTGTTTTCATCCGCTACATTCTGAGGCGGGCTATAAAGTATTCCATAGTCGGCCCTTCTAAGCATGGAAATATCGTTGTATGAATCTCCTATGCCAATTACCTTGTAATTAAGACTCTGCAGTGCCTCCACTACATGTTTTTTCCCATCTTCCTGCCTCAGGTTATAATCAGTAATGTTTCCTTCACGGTCAGTTGTGAGATGATGGCAAAACAGGGTAGGTCTTCCAATCTGTCTGATAAGAGGATCTGCAAATTCACTGAATGTATCTGATACAATAATAAGCTGAATTTTGGTGCGAAGCCAGTCAATAAATTCCAATGCCCCTGGCAGTGGTTTAAGCAGAGATATAACATTCTGAACATCCCGGAGTGTCAAGCCGTATTTTTGCAGCAGCTCCAATCTCCTCTTCATAAGAACCTTATAGTCACTGATATCCCGTGTTGTAAGCTTAAGCTCATCAATTCCTGTGTGGATTGAAACATTTACCCAGATTTCGGGTACAAATACACCTTCAAGGTCTGAACAAACAATATACATGAAATGATTATTTGTAATATTTAAGTATAAAATCCTTTAATAATTCATAGTTATTTTCCATCGAAATGTAGTGTTCGGTCTTTTGTTCCAGGCCAACCATAGAAATGGGCAAACGAGGTTCAATTTTTAAAATTTGCC
>PLML01000139.1:0-3843 GCA_003141525.1 Bacteroidales bacterium | reverse complement strand
TGCTCCATGAGGTTCAAGTAACAAATTATGTTTTCTGAATGCCTCATCTATTATATTTCTTGTCTCCTGATCACTCACACTGACCGCAAAAAGATCTTTACGCATTTGATTAAGATCAGGTGGTTTGATAATATTTCCTGATTCATCCATAACACCTCCGTAAAAGGCTACAATTCTTGCAAGATTGCTGGGATGGCCAACATTCATAGCGCTTGAGATGCAATTTTTTGATGGATTTATCAGTTTATAATTTCCGGTACGTAAGAATTCAGGAACTTCGTCATTTTCATTTGTTGAAACTATAAATTGCTTTACAGGAAGACCCATCTTCTTTGCAATGAGCCCGCCCATCAGATTCCCGAAATTTCCTGATGGCACGCTGAAGATGGCCTTTTCATCTAAATTGGCTGCGAGCTTTGAATAGGCATAAAAATAGTACACTGACTGGGGTAGTAATCTTCCTATATTTATTGAATTTGCTGAAGTGAGCGAAATTTCAGATAGTGCCTGGTCCAAAAAAGCCATTTTAACCAGCTTCTGACAGTCATCAAACTTACCATTAATAGCGATTACACTAATATTCTTTTGCAGCGTGGTCATCTGTTTTCGCTGAATCAGGGTTACCTCATCTGCAGGGAATAGAATAATTGCATTAATATTATCCAGACCATAAAAAGCGTTGGCAACTGCGCTTCCCGTATCTCCTGACGTAGCAGTTAGTATTATAAGATATTGATTGCTAAGTGATAAATAATACTGCATCAGCCGGCTCATCATCCTGGCTGCAAAGTCCTTAAATGAAGCAGTGGGCCCCTGATCCAAACGCATAATGTACTTTCGTCCATATACTTTATCAAGCGGCACTTCAAAATTATATGCATCAGCACAAAGTCTTGATAATTCTTCTTTCCCTATTTCACTTCCTATGATTTTATCTAGTATGCTGAAAGCTATTTCATGATATTCTTTACCAGGGAAACTTTCCAGTTCCTTTATGGTTATTATAGGTAGTGAAGCTGGTAGATACAATCCTCCATCAGGAGCCAGGCCTCTGAGAAGAGCTTCACTAAAGGAAACCTCGGGTGACTTTAAGTTTGTTGAATAATATTTTATTGGCTTTATTTTCAATTGACCGGATTTTACTTTTATCTTTTTACTTTTGTCTCTTGTCTTTAACCTTAAACATTGACCACCCGCATCAGATCTGCAAACACTCCGGCAGCTGTAACTTCAGCTCCTGCACCATATCCCTTAATCACCATCGGAAGCTCTTTGTATCTGTTGGTGGTAAGAAGAATGATATTATTGCTTCCTTCAAGATTAAATGACGGATGATCTGAACCAATAGTAAGTAGTTCAACCTTGGCCCTGCCCAGTTCCATTGTCGCAAAAAACCTCCATTTCAGGTTCTGTTTTGTCAGCTCCTTTCTTTTTTGTTCAAATTCAGCATCATATGCTTTAACCTTTTCGAAAAAATCATTCAGATCGCCTTTGAAACAATCATCAGGAAGGAATTTATTAATAATAACATCTTCTCTTTCAATAGAATATCCAGCTTCGCGCGCAAGGATCATAATTTTTCTAACCACATCTGTTCCGCTAAGATCAACACGGGGATCCGGCTCAGAATAACCTATTTCCCTTGCTTTTCTTATTGCGCTGCTTAATGGCATTTCAGGACTCAATTCATTAAAAATGAAATTCATTGTTCCGGATAAAACAGCTTCTACTTTCAGTATCTTATCTCCGCTAAGAACCAGGTCATTAATGGTTTTGATAATTGGTAACCCGGCGCCGACAGTGGTTTCGTACATGAACCTGACGCCACGCTCATTGGCAATGCTCTTTAGTTTTTGATAATAACTCTGATCCGAGGAACAAGCAATTTTATTGGCAGTTACTATAGAAACATATTTTGAAAGAATCTCACCATACCTTGACGCCACATCTTCATCGGCTGTACAATCTATGAAAACAGCATTCCTGAGATTCAGCTTAGTCATTTGCTGTATGAAAACTGATATGTTTCCTTTTTCACCTGAAGTCTTAAGCACTTTTTTGTAATTTTCCAGCGGAATACCTTTCTTATCGATAGCCATTTTCCGGGAATTGGTCACCCCGATCAGATTTATTTTCAGGTTATGTTCACTTACAAGAGTTGAATATTGTTTTTGAAGTTGTTTCATGAGGCTGGTTCCAACCAGTCCTGTACCTGCAATAAAAAGATACATCTCCTTGAAACGGGAAAGAAAAAAACCATCATGTATGACATTCAGNNTATTCAGTTCAGAGGATCCCTGCGCTGTGGCAATGACATTTATTCCATTTCTGCCAAGCGATCTGAAAAGGGTTGCCGATATTCCGGGTGTGTTTTTCATTCTTTCCCCTACAATTGCTATTATAGAGAGATTCTTCTCTATCAGGATTTTTAATTCCCTGTTATGATCAATTTCGATTTTGAACTCATCATTTAAGGCTTCTGAAGCAATTACAGAATCCGACGGACTAACAGCGAAGGTTATAGAGTACTCTGAAGAGGCCTGTGTTATAAGCACTACATTGATGTTTTTTCTTGCTAAAGCTCCAAAAAGTCGCATTGAGGTTCCTGTGACACCAACCATCCCGGTTCCCTGAAGGGTTATAAGGTCTATATGATCAATTGAGGAAATTCCTTTTATCGGGCTTCTGTTATTGTCATTTGACTTATTGCTGATAATGGTTCCCTTTGATTGCGGATTGAATGTGTTTAAGACAATAATCGGGATGTTTTTCTTATACACCGGACGGAGCGTAGGAGTATAGATTACCCTGGCACCAAAATGCGATAATTCAATCGCTTCTGAATATGTAAGACTTTCAATTGCATATGCTCTTTCAACTTTTTTTGGATCAGCAGTCATAAACCCATCGACATCTGTCCATATTTCCAATACATCAGCATTGAGTGCCGCTGCAAAAATTGAAGCAGTATAATCTGATCCTCCTCTTCCCAGAGTTGTTGTTTCACCGCTTGAATTACTTGCGATAAAACCCGGAACTATGATGAGTTTTTTAGTTCCGGCAAGACTTTCTGTTATCAGGCTGTAAGTTTTATCGAAATCGACATTTGCAAATCCGAAATTGTTGTCAGTCTTGATAAAATTTCTGGCATCAATAAGCTGGCAATCGTCTATTAAGTTGCTTATTATCAGTGAAGATACTATTTCGCCCGTCCCTAATGCCTGGTCAAGAGAATGTTTACTGAGTTCACGAAGAAGCCAGATCCCGTTCAGAGTTTCTCTCAAATCATTAAAAATATTTTTAATTTCTTCAATTACGGCATTTTGTTTATTACTGACAATCAATTGTCTGGCAAAATCAATATGTTTATCGATTACTTTTTCAAGCAGGATCAGGTACTCATCATTTCTGTCTGAAGCAAGTTCACTTAAATGTTTGAGATCGTCGGTAATTCCCTGGAAGGCAGATATAACGATCAGACATGGAGAATCCTGGGATTCAATTATCTTTTTGACTCCCCTGATCCTCTCAGGAGATCCGACTGAGGTACCACCAAACTTCAGAACTTTCATTATATAGTACTTTGTAAAATGAAAATGCATCTCAAAGGATGCATTTTAACCAGACCCAAAAATAGTAAAAATACTGGAATTGTTTACATTAAATTATATCTATTAACTGTTGTAGGCTTAATAATGCAAAAAGTCTAGTGAAAATAATAAAGTAGTTAATAAACAACACTGATATCAGGAACTCTACCCATAGCCCTTTTCTTATGTTTATGAACCCATCCTCAAACCCCTTCCCTTAAGGCTAACTATTCTTTATACACATCTTTTCTAT
>PLML01000007.1 GCA_003141525.1 Bacteroidales bacterium | reverse complement strand
ATTTTTAGTGGACACTAATGAAAGCAAATATAAAAAACCGGTACTAACAGCTGCTAAAATCCAGTGTGGTTGAAGTGTAGACAAGTTTTTAATTATTATTTTAGATCAAGCTTAGCGTGGGATCGAGACGATGCTTAGAACTCCCCAACGCTTTTTAGCAGCAACCGTTAGCAACAATAATTAGTAACTCAAAGTTACCCATAATGATACAAAAGTTTCTACTATTAATTTCCTTCATACTCTTAAGTTCTTGTGCTACTGTTCTAAAAAGAAAAAGTTGTGACATTAAGGTGTCTTCAAATGTCGAACCTGCTCAAATACAAGTTCTAGATAGCACTTACAATCTACCAGCAAAGTTTTCAGTAAAGCGATCAAAGATGGATCTATCCATTAGATTCATTTCGGATACCCTAACAAAAAATTTCGTTGTAAAATCATCCTTGAACCCAACATTCATATTTGGAAATCTCCTATAGATGGAATTTTGTCCGGTAGCATATTTGATCGATCTAACAAATCAAAAAAGATTTTATTATGGTAAATCAATATTCCTTGACAAGTTCGATACAACAACCATAATTGAACCTGTCATTTTAAAGAACGTTCATAACTACCTTTCAAGGAAATATCCGACGTATAAAAACCAATTATTTCTGACTGTCAGTATTCCTTGGGTTAATAATTTCTATTTACAACCAAATCTAGAACCAACTAAATCAAATACTGGATTTTGGGGCTTCTCTTTTGGTCTAGATTATTTTTATTCTGACATAAAGTATTTTAATTTCTCTTTTTCAGCGGTTTCTGACTTCTTTGTCCCTGTACCAGCAGCTGTTGATATTTTTGGAAAATATGAATTAATGTACTCTGTTTACGGTTCATTTACACATAATTTCAAAGTCAACCGATTTAATCTTGGTTATGGAATAAATGAATCAATAAATTCCTGGAATTTGAGAGATACTGGTGGGACGACAGAATCAATTACTAAAACAAGTAGTTCACTAGGTATAACAACTAGTCTGTATTATCAAGTTGGAAAACACTTTTTTACTGGACTCATATATCGACCTTCACTTTTAAGACTTGATCCAAAGTTTGAATTAAAGTATGAACACCTTTTAAGTGTAGATTTCGGTTGGAAAATCAAATTAAAATAATGTTGCTAACTCGGTCGGTGCTATAAGAAGCACATCCAACATGCAGCGAGACAAGTCCTGGAGAAATCCGGGACAATGCTTTTATACAAATTTTCTTTTGTCATGCCATTCTTGACAGCTGTATATCTGGTATTTATCCTGACTAAGCAATTCTGTTTGTAATAGATATAAATGTATTCATACCCATTTGATTTAAATATTTTCAGTTCGGAGGCAGTTTTCATAGTGTTCAAAGTTTTGACCTCCAAATATACAGTTCAAAATTTGAACTTCAAAATCATTTGTACTAATTTTGAACAATTAGAATACTATATAATAAGCTGAAATACAATAATATATAAATTGAATGATTAGATACTTAATTATTTGTGTTGAATCTTATAATAGTCATATATACAGCATTATATAGTTATATTTATGGGGACCAGATGGGTCAACAAATTAATAAGCGCAAACAGACATATATTGACTGAATACGCTTTTTTCATTTAATGGTTACTGAAACTATACTGAAACATTTCTGAGTTTTTAAGCTATTTATTTGTTATGAACCGCGTTCAAGGAGAATGAGTAATTTGGAATTTTGGTGAGTGAAAAGTTAAATCATCCCTTACTAAGTATGAGAATACTCAACCATTCCTTTGGAAAAGGAGGAAAATCTGTTCTTTATCCATTGTTTCTACTAATAAATTTCATTAGTAAACCTGATGCTGTTTATAAATTAATTAATTGCAGAATTTTTTAATTGCCACCTTAGACTCTGATAAGCCTAACTCTTCAGCTTTGCTTAAATCCAAACATCCACCTTCTTTCAGGCCCATTGACATTTTTACTAAACCACTAAGGTCTAAAATATAAACAATTGAAAATAAATTTTTTTAAGTGGGGAAAATGGTTTTAAGTTGTAAAAATAAATTCGCAGAACAAAGGTAAGTCTGCTAATTACGTTGACTGTTACGCATTTAATTAAATGAGTTACATCATTCACACATTCTTTCTTGGCTATATTGCTATACAGATGAAATAATAAAAGAGGCTTTGCGGCAGCCTCTTTTGAGATTTTGTTTCCTTTTAATTATTGTGGGTTTTTAACAGTATTCTTTTGGAGAGTTACCGCAGTTTGTGCTAACAACCTTCCGTTTATGGATGCACCTGTCTGCAAATTAATACCTGTCTTCCCTAATATGATCCCTTCAAAATGACTTGTCGTTCCAAGAGTAACAGCGCCGGCTACCTGCCAGAAAATATTCTTTGCTTGTGCACCTCCTGCCAAGATAATTTTCATTGCAGAACTCATTTTAAGAGTCCCTGCAATCTGGAATATCCAGACATCGTTTGTACCGCCCGAAATTGTAACATTCGTTGGGATGACAACTGCACTCGTCCATTTATAAAGGCCTGGCTTAAGGGTTCTGCCCCCAATATTTCCGGCACCCAAATTCAGGAATTTAGGATTAGAACGTCCAGCGGCATCAGTGTATGCGGTTTGCATATTACTTACGGCTGTAGTTAACCTGCTGGCGTTTGTCACCCTGCATGGAAGAGGACCGGCAGCATTGACTGAGTATATTGTCCCTACTACTTCTGCACAAGTCACCAGAATAGCTGCTCCGGTTATTGGACTTGATCCAATATCCCCGGTGATAGCAGATTTAGGAACATCAGTAATTCCCGATTTTGACAAAATCACAAAATTACCCGCAACCCGAAGATTTACCACTGCCAATGGTTTTACATTTAGCAGTAGAGCATCTGGCGTTAGTGCTGAAGCCATCCCCGAAGATGAAGAAGATAAATCGGGACCATTATCTTTTTGACAACTTCCCATTAACACAACCAATAGCACTGCTATGATTGGTAATACTCTTTTAAATTTCATTGTTTATTGTTTTAGATTATGAAAGCATCAATACAGACCAAAGGTGAGTCCTTTAATTTCGGAAAGCATTACACAATTAAAGAAGAGAGTTACATCATTCACACATATTTAAGAGGACGCAGATAGAAAAAACTCTGAAATATAAGTCAATTAGCATAAATTTGATATGCTGTATTAAACGTGTAACAACTAATAATATATAAGGATTCTCCAGGCGACACTTGTTTCTTTTATCACGATCCACAGACACGAATAGAATTACTTCTCAGACATTGACTAAAAAAAAGTGCCACCTTCTTTTAAAGTTCTTTAAGTGAGAAAGCCAACGGCCTTGACCACCTTTGGTAGGTCAGATTCCAATTAAAATACTTCTGAAATTTGATATTCGGATGATTTTTAATATATTGAAGTTAATAAAGGGGGAGATCAATATTTTTATTTGACGAAATGAAAACAGGTGAGATTCATATTTTACCTACTTGCAACATTCCAGAGTTTCTTTTTAGTCCTGAAGGAATTATTAAGATAAAAGGACGGGGGTTGTTTGGGAATTATACTGAAGTTACTGGACAAATATTGAATTGGATTGATGAATACCTTAGAAATCCTGCAGAAATCACATATGTCATTCTCGCATTTGAATATCTAAACAGCAGTAGTACAATAATAATAGTTTCTATCCTCAGAAAAATATCACAAGTTATTCGGCAATCGGAAAAGCTCGTCATTCAATGGTATTATGAAGAAGACGATGATGATATAATAGAGCGAGGCGAATATATTTCAACGACTTTAGATATTCCCATTGAATTTATCGTGACTAATAATATTGCCAGTTGTTAAGCAAATTTTTTTAATTGTTTTATAAATTCTGCAAATGGCTTATAGCAAGATAATGATAAATTCATTGAAATAATCTCACCGTGTGCGGAAATGGGGAATTAAAATTATTAGATTATCTTAATAAGGTTAAAAGGTATATTTAAGACCGAAGAAAAAAATGTCCCTTGTTCGAGTATATCTTCATCATCATCTTTGTAGTACCAGTTAATTATGAGCTTTTTCTTGTTATTCTTGAGATGAATATATATAATTTTATGAAAAAAATCAAGTAAGTGCTTAATACCTTCACTGTTAATGTATTCAAAACAAATTTCAATGCAGGTAATATCAGAAGGATTACAAAAATATTCATTTATCCATTCATCAATTGGATTAAAGAATTCTATGGCATTTTCGGGAATTAACCGACCTGTCATTTTAATAATCCCTTTCGGGTCAAGAATGACCTCTGGTGTACTTCTTGTAGGAGATAATATTTTTTGATTTTCAGACAAAATCTTATCATTTATAGAAAATTGGTTACTGACTCATTCCTGTGATTTTTGTTTCCACCTTCTTATATTGCTTAATGGCTTAGTTGTTTATAATACCTACATGATAGGTATGTTTTCAAAGTTACAATTTTCTATAATATGAAATTGTTTTTCAACAGGATATAGTTACGAATAGTGCAGCGAAATATTTTTGCTTTTTAATATTTACGGGTAAAATATCATACTCTTTGTTTGTATTGTTTGTTCGTTCGAATAAACCAGAACACTACAGTTATTATATGGTCAGCACAGTTTGAATTTATCTATCAATTATTTATATCATTTAAATGTTCAGTATATATTGGTAGAGTGAATTTAAAATCACTCCCTTTCCCGACTTCGCTCTCTACCCAAATTTTACCACCATTCTTTTCTACAAATTCTTTACAAAGCAATAATCCTAAACCTGTACCTGTTTCTTCTTCAGTACCTTTTGTTGTAAGAACATGTGAAATATCAAACAGTTTTGCTAAATTATCCTGTGATATTCCAATTCCATTGTCCGAAACAGATATTGTTACATTTCCAGAATTTTCCTCTGAATTAATATTTATTGCACCGTTTTTATTTGTAAATTTTATTGCGTTCGATATAAGATTTCGCAATACCGTTTTTAACATGTCTTTATCTGCAAAAACGTTTATTTCGTCTGTTGCAGAAGAATTAATTGTGATATTTTTTGTATTGGCACTTGGTTTTAGAATTTCAAGAATATCCTTACAAATATCTGCAAAATTCAATTTTTGTGGTTCGAAAGAAATTTTGCCAGTTTGTGTTCTTACCCACATCAATATATCTTCCAGTAAAATATACGTGTTTTGTGCTGAACTTTTAATATGATTTACGAGATTTTCAATTTCGCCAATATTGTATTGGCGAAGGTTTTCTGATAATAATTCTGATAAACCAAGAAGCGCATTAAACGGACTTCTTAAATCGTGTGCAAGGATTGATATAAAAAGATCTTTGTCGGAATTGAGTTGAAGTGATTGTTTAAGCTCTTTGTTAGCAAGGATTAACTCTGCTTGAAAAACAAGTTCTTTTTTAGCAAGGATTAACTCTGCTTCCCATTCTTTTATCATTTCGTTTTGAGTGGCAATTAATTTGTTAGCAAGGCTTAACGCTAAGGCATTTTCTTCGTTAGCAAGGATTAACCCTGATAATTTTTCCCCTTTCTCCTCGTTTTCAGAGGCAACTTCTTTGTTAGTAGCGGATAACTCTAAGGCATTTTCTTCATTCTCCTCAATTAGCACATCCAATTCCCCTTTTTTACTCATATCTTGTTTCGACTAAGTTGCGTATAATTGAAAATCAATTATATTTAAGTGGATACCAATAACTTCAAATTGTAAATAAATTTTTGCCAACTAAAGTTAAGTCATCTCATTCCGAAAAGCATTACACAATTACAGAAAGAAATTACATTATTCACACAAATTTAAGTGGAAAACTAATGATTTAAAATGGTTGCCATTCAATAAGGCAGCCTATAAAATATAAGACTGGTACCTCAGTAGTTAAAATGACTGACCTTAAAATTAAAAGAAAGGCGACATGAGATGAGTAAATCTGTGTCTCTAATGCCATCCTGTTGGGCAGGAAATTATTAGTGTCGCCTTGTATTAATAAATTCCTGGGTGACACTTATTCTTTTGGGAGTGTAAATAATTTTGTGT
>PLML01000029.1 GCA_003141525.1 Bacteroidales bacterium | reverse complement strand
GAGATGCACCAGTCGCGGATATTCTCCATCCAGTGGCGATAGAGGTTCTTAAATTTGGCAGGATAAATATGGACATCGCCGTTCAGAACCGCATCCAATGCAGGTTGCGACAGTTCCTTCATCTTCACGAACCACTGTTGTGAAAGCCTTGGTTCAATGACTGCGTTTGTCCGTTCAGAACGCCCAATTTTGTTATCGTAGTTTTCAACCTTAACCAGGTTTCCCGTTTTATGAAGCTCCTTTTCGGCAAGTTCTTTTGCCTTAAACCTGTCAACACCAATAAATAATCCTGCCCTTTCGTTCATTGTCCCATCTTCATTGAATACATCAATAGACGGCAACTTATGCCTTAAGCCGATCTCATAGTCATTAATATCGTGAGCAGGAGTAATCTTAAGGCATCCTGTACCAAATTCCGGATCGACATAACTGTCAAATATAAATGGCACTTCACGATTGACCATAGGAACAATAACTTTTTTGCCTTTCAGGTGCCTGTATCTGTCATCATCCGGATTTGCACAAACGGCGGTATCTCCGAGAATTGTTTCCGGACGTGTGGTTGCGACCATTACATATCCATCCTCACCGACTATTTTGTAGCGGACGTAATAAAGTTTTGATTTTTCCTCGGTATAAATAACCTCTTCATCAGAAACAGCTGTCATAGCCTGGGGATCCCAGTTAACCATTCTTATACCTCTGTAAATAAGACCTTTATTATAGAGATCGACAAATACCTTTATGACAGAGTCATACCTTTTCTCATCCATGGTGAATAGTGTTCGATCCCAGTCACATGAAGCACCAAGTCGTTTAAGCTGTTCAAGGATTATACCGCCATGCTTATTCGTCCATTCCCAGGCATGTTCCAGAAATTCCTCACGTGTCAGATCGCGTTTTTCAATTCCCTCAGCTTTAAGTTTCGCAACAACTTTTGCTTCGGTAGCTATCGAAGCATGATCGGTACCTGGCACCCAGCAGGCATTTTTTCCCTGCATTCTTGCCCTGCGAACCAGGACATCCTGGATAGTATTATTAAGCATATGTCCCATATGCAGTACACCCGTAACGTTGGGTGGAGGAATAACAATGGTATACGGCTCTCTCTCATCGGGAGTGCTTTTGAAAAATCCATTTTTCATCCAGTAACCATACCACTTGTCTTCAGCTTTACCCGGCTCGTATTTTGAAGGAATATCCATTGTTGTATGTACGTGTTAAATTCGTAAAACAGAATTGCAAAAATATGAAAATTAACGATACTATTAAAAGTTGAAGAGTTGAAGAGTTAAAGAGTTGAAGAGGTGAAAAAGCTTGATAATAAACTTTTAAACTTTTAAACAAAACTTTAATATTAAGATAAATCATTTATTCAGTATCCTAATTTATTTACTTTTGTCATTCAATTAATTCGGAGCTTAAAACTAAAATATCATGCCATCAATATCAGAAAAGGGCAAAGCGATGCCTGCCTCACCGATAAGGAAACTTGTTCCGTATTCTGAAGAAGCAAAACGCAAAGGGAGAAAAGTATTCCATCTAAATATCGGACAACCCGATATCCCTACGCCGGAAGTGGCTCTTAAAGCACTGCGTAATATAAATCTGAAGGTGTTTGAGTACAGCCATTCCGCGGGTAATGAATCGTATCGCCGTAAGCTGGCAACTTATTATCAGAAGATCGGGATTAATGTTAGTCATACCGAGATGCTTATCACAACAGGCGGATCGGAAGCTATTCTGTTTGCATTTATGTCATGTGTAAACCCTGGTGAAGAAGTTATAACACCGGAACCATTCTATGCCAATTATAATGGTTTCGCNNGGATATCTCTATTCAAAGGAAGAACTTCTTCATCTTAAAGAGATTGTCAAGAAACATGATCTTTTTCTTTTTTCGGATGAAGCTTACCGGGAGTTTTGCTATGATGGCGCTGAACATTTCTCGGCAATGAATCTCGAAGCTATTGAAAATAATGTCATTATGCTCGATTCGGTATCAAAACGCTACAGCGAATGTGGAGTAAGGATAGGTGCCCTGATTACAAAAAATAAAGATATCATTTCTACTGCACTTAAATTCGCTCAGGCTCGACTCTCTCCTCCAGGACTAGGACAGATAGTTGGTGAAGCTTCAATTGATACTCCTGATGAGTATTTTAAAGAAGTTAACAGGGAGTACACTGCTCGAAGAGACTACATGGTTGATGCTCTTAACAAAATACCGGGGGTCTATTGTCCTAAACCAAGAGGCGCTTTTTATACGGTAGCTAAACTACCTGTTGATGATGCCGACAAGTTTGCACAATGGCTCCTTGAAGAGTTTGAATATAATAATCAGACTGTTATGGTTGCTCCTGCATCGGGTTTTTACTCAACTCCCGGATCCGGCAGAAATGAAGTTCGTATCGCTTATGTACTGAAAATCGACGATCTTAAAAATTCCATGATGATCCTTGCGGAAGCGCTCAAGATATATCCGGGAAGAGAATAGTGCAAAGACAAAAGACAAAAGTA
>PLML01000074.1 GCA_003141525.1 Bacteroidales bacterium | reverse complement strand
AACGTATTTCAGGCACCGACAGGAAACACATTAGAGACGCGCAAATTGCGCGTCTCTACTATGATAATCGGTTCTTGTAGTCCTCGTAACCAAACGCCCTAATCATTCTGAATTGGCCATCACTAGTCCACATTCCAATAGAAGGATGGCGTACGCCGTTAAACGTTGTAGTTTTAACCATTGTATAGTGGATCATGTCAAGGAATATAATCCTGTCGCCGGAAACAAGTTCCTTTTCAAAGGACCAATCGCCCATAGCATCACCTGATAAACATGAGTTTCCTCCAATTCTGTAAGTTGGTTTCCCCGGAACCGGATCGGTCGCTCCCCATATCTTTGGTTTATATGGCATTTCAAGGCAATCGGGCATGTGAGCAGTGAAGGAAACATCGAGAATAGCAGTTTTAATACCCTGGTTTTCAATTACGTCCTCAACCGTAGCAACCAATTCCCCTGTTTCCCAGGCAAAAGCGCTTCCTGGTTCCAGTATTATATGAAGACCTGAATTCTCACGAAATCGTTTAAGGATTCTTATCAGATGATCAGTATCATAGTATTTACCTGTAATCAGATGTCCACCTCCCATGTTTATCCATTTCAACTGAGGAAAGAATTTTCCGAATTTATTCTCAACAACATGCAGAACTTTTTCGAGTGCATAAGAATCGGATTCAAAGAGAACATGAAAATGAATTCCTTCTATTTTATCAGGTAAACCATTTTTAAGATCATCTGCAGTTACACCAAGTCTCGATCCGGGAGAGCATGGATTATAAAGTCGTTGACTTATCTCAGAAAATTCAGGGTTAATCCTAATACCTGCAGAAATAATTTTTGAATTATTTTCTAACTCAGCTGAATATTTTTTATATTGATTTAGCGAATTAAAGGTTATATGAGAACTATATTTCATGATTGACTGAAAATCGCCCGACCTGTATACAGGCGAATAAGTATGCGCTACAGATCCAATCTCCTCAAAACACAGACGAGCTTCATCAACTGAACTTGCTGCTGCACCAGAAATATATTCCCGTAGAACAGGAAAAACACCCCACATCGCAAATCCTTTAAATGCCAGGATAATTTCAGCACCTGACTTCTCAGATACCTGCTTAATTAAAGTAAGGTTCTTACGGAATCGTTCTTCGTCAATTACGTAACATGGAGATGGTATTTTAGAATAATCTACTGACATTTTATAGTTTCCAGAATTAAATGATCTTGTCTTTTTTCCTTTGTGATTACTTTGTGCCGTACTTTGTGTTCCTTAGTGGTTAATGGATTTTTTTTACCACAAAGGGACACAAAGGTTATCACTAAGATTCACAAAGGTTTTGCAGGTAACCTCAAAACAAAAGATTACAGTTCCAAATCTACATTATGCAATTCCACCCATGGCAGACCCAGACGGTTCAATTCAGCCATAAACGGATCAGGATCAAACTCTTCCACATTGAAAACCCCGGGTTTTTTCCAGATTCCTTTCAGATAGAGCATGGCGCCTATTGCTGCAGGCACTCCGGTTGTATAGCTTACTCCCTGTGCGCCCGTCTCGGCATAAGCTGCTTCATGACTGCAATTATTGTAAACATAGTATGTTTTTTCTTTCCCGTCCTTTAACCCCCTTATGCGACATCCTATTGATGTCTGACCTTTATAGTTTTCTCCCAGTTCTCCGGGATCAGGAAGTATAGCTTTCAGAAACTTAATTGGAATAATCTCCCGCCCGTCAAACATTACAGGTTCAATTCCTGCCATCCCAATATTCTGAATAACACGCAGATGTGTTAGATATTCCTGTCCGAAAGTCATCCAGAACCTTGCCCTTTTAAGAGTCGGATAATTTTTAACGAGAGACTCCAGTTCCTCATGATAAATCAGATACGATTCTTTTGGGCCTATCTGAGGATAGTTTAACGACCTATGAATTTCATGAGGTTTAGTCATAACCCATTTACCATTTTCCCAGTATTTGCCTTTTTGTGTAACTTCCCTGATATTGATTTCAGGATTGAAATTTGTGGCAAACGGTTTACCATGATCGCCCGCGTTGCAATCAACTATATCAAGATAATGTATCTCATCAAAATGATGTTTTGCCGCGTAAGCAGTATAAATTGAAGTCACACCCGGATCGAAACCACAACCCAGAATTGCGGTTATTCCTGCTTTCTTAAATTTGTCGATGTATGCCCACTGCCAGCTGTATTCATATTTAGCCTCTTCCAGTGGCTCATAGTTAGCCGTATCAAGATACGCAACTCCAGTCTCCAGACAGGCATTCATTATATGCAGATCCTGATAAGGCAAAGCAACATTAACGACTATATCAGGTTTAAATGACTTTATGAGTTTCACCAGTTGCGGAACGTTGTCAGCATCAACCTGAGCAGTTTTAATCTGGTCATTCCCAATCTTTTCTGATATTGCATCACATTTGGATTTCGTCCTGCTGGCTAATAATATTTCTGCAAAAACCTGTGGCAGAGATGCCATTTTATGGACAACAACTGTACCAACTCCACCGGCACCAATTACAAGTACTTTTCCCATATATTCATTATTACTTACAAAATAATCTAAATCGATAGAAAATCAATTTACTGATCCAAATATAAGACATTAAAATGACCAATCAATTGACTGGGGCTGTTAAAAATGTCCCTGGTGACCTTCGTGAAAGCCTTTGAGTGCCTTTGTGTTGAAAGCAAAACATTGAACCCTGCCTACCGGCAGGCAGGTTCGAGATCATTACATTGTTCACAATCTTTACCCGTTCTTTCTGGAAGCTTTAATGTGGTGGAAGATGCAGGATGCAGGGTGAAGGCAAGAATACTACTTCTTCAATAGTAATCTTCTCACATAATCGAGACTCTCAGGTGTACCTACATCTACCCAATAACCATCATCATGTTTTAAAGTGTAAATATTGTGCTCAGCAGCAAGCTGAAGATAAAGAGTTATCAAAGTATAAACACCTTCCCACATATAGTTAAATATTTCGGGTTCAACAATATGCATGCTCGAGAAAGCGATCTCGGAAAGTCCCTCTGCTGAAACTCCTGCCAATATCTGTTCTCCTGTCGATGTATTCCTCCATCCGCGAAGCTGACCTTCGTCATCAACAAGCAGAAATCTTTTCCCAGGACGGTGTCTTACCGCCAGTGTGGCCAGACCCTTCTTTTTAATATGGAGCGCGTAAAGAACTGAAAGATCAAGATCAGATATAATATCAACATTATATAAAAGGATCGGACTTTTTCCAAAGAAATCACGGGCTTTGTATAAACCTCCTCCGTTTTCAAGAAGCTTCTCTCTCTCATCCGAAACAGAGATTTTGAATCCAATTTTATTCAGTCTTCTTACCTCATCTTCAACCATATCTGCGAAGTGGTGGACATTTATGATTATGTCATCAAATCCATAAGAAGCACATTTCTCGACTGCCATCTGAAGAGTTGTTTTCCCATTAATATCAACAAGAGCCTTTGGAATACTCTCTGTTATATTCCCGAGCCTTTTACCCAATCCTGCAGCAAAGATCATTGCTTTCATATTATTCCAGAGTAGGTATTATAAAGGTGATGCGCCATTGTTCCTGCTAAAGATGTCTGGTTGCTTGTTGCTTGTTGCTTGTTGCTTGTTGCTACTATTTACCACCTACTTACTTTTGTCTTTTGTCTTTTGTCTTTCAATCAAATGATTTTCCTTCTCTAATTCCTTATATATCTGAACATCAGGTATTAATCTCACGGTTTGAAACAGTTCTGAAAGTGATACTGGAAGTCGTTCTGAATCAATTAATTGTATAAGGAGTTTTACTGCAGGTACTATACTTCCCGTAAATGTTGGTTTCTTCTCATACAGTCCTCTGAATCCAAATGCACCAAGGGCTTGCATAAGCCTGATGATACTGAAACCGGTATAATATCCCCTGAATTCTGTATTACTCTCTCCCGAAACCGAACAGAAATTATATATATGATAATCAAGAAGTTTCTCATGTGATTTTTCCGGGATATGGGCTTTTGCATCATACAAAAGCGATGCGACATCGTATTGCGGGGCACCTTTCCTGCCACCCTGATAATCGATGAACCATGGTTCTCCCGCGACTATCATAACATTAGCCGATTGAAAGTCCCTGTAAAGGAAATAATTCTGCTGCGTTTCCAGAAGAAAATCAGCAAGTAAATTAAAATCATGTTCCAGCCTCCGTTCATTAAAAGGAACAGCAACAAGCTTAAGAAACATGTATTTAAAATAATTCATATCCCACATCATCGATTGTCTGTCGAAGCTCTTGTGCGGATAACAGAGATCCAGATTAAGTCCGTCTATACCTTTTATCTGGAACTGGATCAATTTATCAAGAATTTTACGGTACATATCCTCAGCTTCATCATCAAATCCCTCACCTGCATGCTTTTGCTGAAGCCATGTAAACAAGTTTAAATCACCAAGATCCTTAAGAAAATAAATGAATTTTTCAGGTAAATATCCAAATATCTCCGGTACAGGAAGTCCCATGGAAATGAAATGTTTTGTAAAACCTATAAAAGCTTCGTTTTCTTCAGTGTTTGGATTATGTGCTCCAATTACACTTTTGTCTCCGTCAGTAATTCTGAAATATTTTCTGTCGGAGCCGGACTGAGGCAAAGCAGCTATCTGTATATCAGATATCCCAAATAATTTTTTGTATCCGTCTGATACAATGTCAATTTCACTCATTAACTTGCTCTTATCCTGTTACTTTTATCTGAACAATTGATATACCATGGCACATCCCTGCTTTTGTCTTTTTAATTTTGTCTTTTATCTTTACAATCTGATAAACACTTCCTTTCTGTAAAGAATCAGCGCCACACTCCAGATAAGCAATACCTGTAATACAGCAAACAAAAGGCTGCCGTTAAGATTGCCGGCTACTGGCACGCAAAACTTAGAATATAGCCAATCATAAAGACTTATTGTATTACCACGCGAGGATATTTTAATAATTAACATCAGCCTGGTCCAGATTCCTGCAAGAAAATAGGCAAAAATAGCATTTGTACCAAATACCATAAAAAATTTTCCCCAGGCCTGTAATTTTAATACATCCGCAATCAGGTAAATTATCGCAAGAACACCCATGGCAAGGCCGGCGGAATACAGGACATACGAGCTTGTCCATAATGGCTTATTTATAGGGAAAATCATGTTCCATAAGAAACCAAGTCCTGTAGCTGCAGCACCAAATAATAGAAGTTTAAGTACAGTTTTCCCGCTTGCAGAGCTGTTACCTAGCATGCCACCAATGAAATAGCCTATAACAACTGTACCGATTGAGGGCACAGTACTTAATAATCCTTCAGGTTCAAAAGGAATTCCAAATCCTTTATAAAGATGGTTCTTGCCAAGAATAGCAAGGTCTGCTTTAAGGACAAAGTTACCTTCGAGGCTATAAGGATCATTGCCCCCGAAAAATGCCAGGATTCCCCAGTAGAGGAGCAGAAGAACTCCAACTACAATCCATAGGTATTCGCGCCTGACTGTAAGACAAATTATTGCACCTATGCCATAAGCCAGAGCGATGCGTTGAAGTACACCCATTATTCTGAGTGTTGAATAATCCCTTACAAAGTATGGAAAAATTGTAAGGAACAAACCAACTGCAAATATCGTTACTGTGCGTCTGAATATTCTCAGGATGGAGCTTCCATTAATCTCATTACCATATTTTTTTAAAGAGTAGTATGTGGACATGCCTACAATAAAAAGGAAAAAAGGGAAGACCAGATCAGTTGGCGTGCAACCATGCCATTTTGAGTGCTCCAACGGAGGATATACATATTGCCAGCTCCCTGGTGTATTGACTATTACCATAAAAGTCAATGTCAATCCTCTGAATATATCCAAAGAAGCTAACCTTCTACTTTTTTTTGCCATAGATGAATTCTGAAAATATCCAGTAAAAATAATAATTAAAGCCGATTTCAGCTTTAGAACCAATCAGGAAGTAAAAATTCTTAAAATGTAGAAAATGCAACAGTTTTTTTGATTTCTTCCTTTGTGCTACTTTGAGTTGTACTAAGGCACGCAAAGGAGCAATGCTTTTCGATCACAATAATTGTTACTTTTGAATTTGAAATTTTTATTAATTCAAAGCCTCAATAAATCATGCAATTAAAAAGCCTTTTGTCAGCCCTGATTTTGATATTGATTTCCTTTATTCCTGTCAGATCACAAAATATAGATCCTCCATTTTTAAAATATATGAATCATCCATGGGTCGATTCCGTTATGAAGACCCTTACAATTGACCAGCAGATAGCCCAATGCATCTGGATTGCCGGTTATTCTAACAGTGATATTTCGCATGAGGTAGAAGTTACAGATATAATAAAAAAATACGGTGTCGGTGGAATAGTTTTCTTCCAGGGGACAGCTTCAAAACAGGCAGAACTTACCAACTATTATCAGAAAATTTCAAAGGTACCGCTTATAATCGCACTCGATGCCGAATGGGGCGTAGGAATGAGACTTGAAAATGTAAGTAAGTTCCCATATCAGATGACAATGGGAGCAATCAGGAATGATTCACTCATTTACCAGTTTGGGAAAGTAGTCGCTTCTCAGTTCAAAAGAATGGGTATTCAGGTGAATTTTGCTCCTGTTCTCGATATAAACGTAAATGCACAGAACCCGGTTATAAACTATCGTTCTTTTGGAGAAAACAGGGAACGAGTTACCGAAAAAGGGATGATGTACATGCACGGGCTTCAGGACAATGGTATTCTGGCAACCGGGAAACATTTCCCAGGGCATGGCGATACAAATGTTGATTCACATCTCGATTTACCACTGATTACTCACAATAGATCAAGATTAGACAGTGTTGAACTCTATCCGTTCCGGAAACTAATTGCTTACGGAATAGGAAGCATAATGGTAGCTCATTTGAATCTGCCGTCACTTGATACAACAACAGGACTTCCCTCTACACTTTCACATGTAATAATTACGGGTCTCCTGAAAAATGATATGGGATTCAAAGGACTCATTGTTACGGATGCAATGAACATGAAGGGGGTGACAAAATTTTTCAAACCAGGGGAAGCTGATGCAAAAGCTCTCGAAGCAGGTAATGATGTGGCCGAGTTTGTAACGGATGTCGAAGCTACCATCAGGGAAACAAAAAACTATATTTTGCAAAAGAAACTGACTGCAGACGATATTGCAAATAAATGCAGAAAAGTGATTGCATTAAAGTACTGGTCTGGTTTAAATAAACCATTGATTATCAACGATGAAAATATTGACAAAGAATTATCTCCTTCGATATCTAAGGCATTAATACACGATATTTATGCCAATGCACTAACACTCCTGACTAACAACAAGGATATTATTCCGATAAGAGATCTCAGGAACATTAAAATTGCAACTCTCGCAATTAACCGCGACAATGTATCGTCATTTCAGAAAAGAATATCCAGCTATTTTCCTGCAGATCAGTATTTCATTGATCCTGCCGATTCAACAGCAAGCAAAGCATTATTAAAAAAACTGTCGGGATATGATTTAGTTATAGGGGCAGTTTTTGATCTTGATCAGAGACCTAATATGGGATTCGGAATAAAACCTGAGCTGATAAACTTTCTTGATAAACTTATTCGCAATAACAAAACCATTATTACATGGTTTGGCAATCCTTACGGAGTTGATAAAGTCCCGGTTCTTCAGAAAGCAGATGGCCTTTTGCTCGCTTATCAAGAGAATGATTATACCGAGGATGTCTCAGCCCAGATTATTTTCGGAGGCATTGGAGCAAATGGAACACTTCCTGTAACAATAAATGATAAATGGCTTTCCGGTTACGGAATTATCACCCCGGGCAACCTGCGATTACAATATGGTGTTCCTGAAAATGCAGGGTTGTCATCAAAATTATTAAACTCAAAAATTGACTCTATTGTAAATGTAGGGCTGAAAGCAAAAGCATACCCGGGATGTGTTGTAATGGCAGCCAGAAAGGGTGTTGTTGTATTTCAAAAGGCTTATGGATACCAGACATATGATGACAGGATTATGGTAAAAGATGATGATCTCTATGATCTGGCCTCTATTACTAAGATTTCATCAACACTTCCCGGGTTAATGCTTCTCAATACAGAAGGAAAATTTGATCCTGACAAAACTCTGGGATTTTATTTACCGGATTTTAAAAAGACAAATAAAGGGAATATCGGAATGAGAGACTTTCTGACTCATCAGGCTGGCTTAACTCCTTTTATCATGTTCTGGAAAGAAACTATCAAAAAGAACGGTGAATTTAAACCAAGGACATTTAGTTTCGGCCCTAGCAAAAAATTTCCTTATGAGGTCGCCCAGGGTCTGTATATGCACAAGAATTACAGAAAGAAGATGTTCAATGAAATAAAGAAGAGCAAGCTTGGTGAGAAAAAATATGTTTATTCTGATCTGACATTTATAATAGCACCTGAAATTATAAATAGGCTGACAGGTCAAAAATGGTATGAATTTGTAACGGACAGCATCTACAAAAAAATCGGTGCTATGGAAATGGGATTCAACCCTTATAAAAAATTTCCCATTGACCGGATCGTTCCTACTGAGTACGATTCACTTTTCAGGAAACAACTGTTACATGGAACAGTTCATGATGAAGCGGCAGCCATGCAGGGAGGAATATCAGGTCATGCAGGCTTATTTTCTGATGCCAATGACCTGATGAAGCTCATGGAACTCTATCGTAGAATGGGTGAATATGGAGGGCAACAAATTATTGGAAAAAATGTAATGGAAGAGTATACGAAGGTTCAGTTCCCCGCGAATAATAACCGGAGGGGTCTTGGATTTGATAAGCCGCTTCTGAATAATTCCCAGCTCTCAGAAAATGACTCCTATCCTACCCGAAGCGCTTCACCTGAAAGTTTTGGACATTCAGGATATACAGGTACGTTCGTTTGGGTTGACCCTGTTTCTGAAATATCATATGTTTTCCTTTGCAATAGAGTGAACCCGACAAGACGGAGTGAACAATTGTATAATCTGAATATAAGATCAGGAATATTAAAGGCGATTTATGATTCAATAAAGAAATAGGTTCAGGACTCACGGCTCACGACTCAGGGAAGAAAATGGGCCGTGAGTCGTGCGTCGTGCATCTATTATTTAGATTCCTCTATCATCGATACATTTTTTTCAAAATCGAAAAATGTCTTACGCATTACATCTGACAGGAGAAGTTTATACGCAATATATGAATCGAGTCGGGATAAATATGCGGTATTTAATCTGTCTCTCTCCAGAGCCATTGCCTGACTTTCAATATCACCATTAGCATATCGCTTTCGGGAAATTTCAAAGCTTTTTTCGGCTACAATCACATTTTTCTCAAGCAGCTGTAACCTTCTGAGACTGCTTTGTAATCGACTAACCGAGGTACGGATGTCTCTTTCAATATCAATTCTCTCTGCGTCCTGCTGGATTTTATTTAGTTCAAGAGTGGACTCGGCACTATGCACTCTGGCTCTATTCTCACCCCAATCTATAATAGGAATGCTTAGTGTCAGAGCAACCCCAAAACTACCACGACGACTATTCAGGTTCTGCCATGAATTACCGAATGATGTTTCAATGGGAATTGGCAGTTTGCTCTGATCAACACCAATAAAATTGTAGTTTAAAAGTATATTCCCACTAATTCTTCCGTTAGCCTTTCTCCTTTTTATATCCATCTGAGATAATTCAATATTAATCTCATTTTCCTTCAATTCCAAGCGATTTTGAAGTGCGAGTGCGACGGCCTTTTCAGCATCCACATTAACCGGATTATAACTGAGATCACTTTTTATAATAACACTATCGCTTAAATCTATTCCCAGATCTTCTTTGAACGAAGCATTCTGAGCATTATATTCAACTTCAGCAAGATCATGGTTATTAATAGCTTCACTTAAATCAACTTCCATCTGCAAAGCATCAACTTCACGGATGAGTCCTGCTTTGTATTTACTTTGAGCAATATCATATGCTTCCTGCTGGTTCCCAAGACTAATCATTGCTATGTTAAGTCGTTCATGGTCTGAAAGAAGAGTGAAAAAACTCTGACTTACAGAGTAAATCAGATCCAGTTCAGCTCTTTTTAATTGTTTCAGAGAAAGATCATACGCAAGTTTTGCCTGTTTAAATCCCAATTGCAGCTGGTTATATCCAAAGAAAGCTGCAATAGGTTGCTTGAGGCCAATACTTGAAGAAATCTGCGCAAGGCGATCTTTTGCATAGTAATCAGCAAGACTCACAGCCCCTGAGCTTATATATAATGAACCATCTGTAGGAAGCGGCTGGCTTATTGTCAGGTATCCATTCATCGTGTTCTGACGTATCGGGTAATATGTTACGCCCGCTGTATCTGCAAACTGACTAATCGTTTCGCTGTACTGGGGCAGGAGCATGTCCATTGTGACATGAGTTTTAAAAGTGCTAGTTGCGGCTTTCAGATCAAATGCAGCTTTTCTCAGGTTCTGTTTCAACATAAGCATTGTTTTGCTTTTCTCTTTCGCTAAATCAATACTCGATTGTAAATCAAGATTATAAATCTGCTGTGGATAAATATTCATCGAAATGAAAAAAGACAGAAAAAATACTGAAAATGACTTAAGTAAAAAGCGCATTTGATTGAATTTTAAGTGTTGCTGTATTCTGGTTAATCGATTATCGTTATTAGTCGGTCACATCTCACATCTCACATTTCACGTCTCATTCCTATTCATGTCGTATTGATTCGATTGGTTTTAGGTTTGCTGCATTTTTTGCAGGCAGGTATCCGAATGTAATACCAACAATAACTGAAAAGCTAAAGGCTATGATTATTGAATAGAAAGTAAGGCTCGTATGAACATCCGTTACAAGTGATATCCCGAGGGATAATGTAATCCCGAGTATTACTCCTATAATTCCACCGGAGATACTTAGAACAACAGCTTCCGTTATGAACTGGCTCATTATATCTGACTTTTTACCGCCAATTGCCCGTCGGATACCTATCTCGTTTGTTCTTTCCAGGACTGAAGCAAGCATAATATTCATAATGCCAATACCCCCAACAATAAGAGAGATTGCCGCAATAGAAGCAAGCAGAAGATTATATATTCTCCTCTCCTTTTCCTCCTGTTTTAATAATTCATATGGCACTATTATTGAGAAATCGTCATTGTTAAAATGGCGTCGTGAAAGAATACTTCTGACAACTGCAGCTGATTCTACCAGCCTGTCTGATTTATCAAGCTTTACAGTAAGCTGCTTTACCTCACTCGAAAACTGATTATCCCTGGGTATTCTCCTGGTGAAAGTTGACAGAGGAATATAAACATCATTGTTCAGGTCGCGTGCTGCCAGTTCACCAACTGTTTCGGTAAAAAGTGCTTTATTTTGCATTACCCCAACAACTTCAAACCACTGATCACCTAATTTTACACTTTGTGTTATCGGATCATCATATCCGAATAGCGAGCGCGCAACTGCAGATCCAAGAATACAAACTTTAAGCTGACGCTGGTATTGGTCATCAGTTAAAAACTGGCCTTTATCAGTCTGATAATTAAGTATTTTCATGATAGCTGGTGTTATTCCAATAACCGTGACTTTAGATGATTTATCAGCATATTTTGCTTCCATTTTAACTTCAGCCTGAGGGGCAACATCTGAAACACCGGGAACAATCTCACGAATTGCCTCTGCGTCCTTTATTGACAGCCCCTGCGAAAATTTCATTCTCACCGCTTCAAGCTCAGGATCAGTCAAATCCTTATCACGAACTATAATATTGTTTATGCCCAGATCCTTGTATTTTGAGATAGCTTGTTTTTTTGCTCCCTCTCCGATTGAGACCATTGCGATGACTGATGCTGTGCCAAAAATAATCCCGAGCATAGTAAGGAAGGACCTGAATTTATGATCAATAAGTCCTAATTTGGCAATATTCAAGTTTTCTGCATAATGCATAACTAGAGATTTTTTGAATTTAAGACATCATTAAAAGGTACCAGTTTCTGACCGGGTTTCACTTCACCAGTTATGACAGTATGATTTATATTTACCGCACCAGCCTGCACTTCAAGCTTACGCACTGACCCGCCTTTCTTAAGAAAAATATATGAGTGACCTCTTTCTTTCAAAAGACAGTTATTAGGTACAAACATATTTTTTTCTGATTCATAAAGAATATACTCGCAATTAACCGTCATCCCGGGCTTAAGACGAAGATCAGATTCATCAATTCCAACAACTATATTAAAGACTTTTTCTTTGTCACGTGCTACACATACTTTACTTATTTCGGTTATACTTCCGTTAAATGGGACCGAAGGAAGGGCATCCAATCTCACAATAACTTTCATTCCCTGATGCACTCTTTTTACATCAGACTCATTTATATAGGTTTTTACTTTCATTCTGGTAACATCGGGAATACTTGCAAGTATCTGCCCCTGGTATGGAGTATCGCCTACTTTCCACATCTGGGGATTATCGGTCCACTCGTTAACTGCAACCTGAAATATGCCATCAAGCGGTGACTTTAAAAGGAACAGCTTCAGGGCCTCTTTTGCGTTATTCAGCTCATTTTGGCGTTGCGCTACCTTGATTCTCTGAATACGCCGGTCATAATCATCAAGTTTTGGTTTGAGGTCAAGATTACGTTTTACCTTATTAAGCTTTATAGTCTCTTGCTGAAACTCAAGCTCCTTAATTCTTTTTTTGACATCAGAATCAAATTTGCTTCTATCTACTTCAAGCTTTTTCAGATCATATGCAGCCTGTTCGCTTTTGAACTGAGCATTAAGTTCCTGTATATTATTTTCACTCTGTACAACTTGTTTTTTTGCATCTGCCAACTCATTTTCAAGCATATCTTCTCTTTCAATAATAAACTTATAAACAGATGTAGGATCAAGTTTGAGAATAGAGTCGCCTTTATGGACAATTTTACCATGGTCCGCCAATCCGATTATTTTAAACTGGTAGCCATATTGCCAATCAATACTAGGCATAGGTATAAAAGAAGCCTTTACAGCTTCAAGTTCACCTACCTGTTTGATTGACTGCCTGAATGACCCGGACATAACTGTAAAGATCTCATTCGTGTTTTTATCGCATGAAGATGACAAGGAGGTCAATACCAGAAATAAAATGGAACTTGTCCTGAATTTAAAAAACCGGGAGATCAGAAATAATCTTTTTCTTTTATTCATTCTGTATTTACTAATCTTTTGAGTGAGCATCGGGAAAATATTTTCATTTGACCATGAAGGATAATTTAGATAAACAGGCGGGTTATTTGTTTTTAGTTTGGGCTTTAGTTTCTTCTTTGTTAAGATATGGATCTGTCAAGGCAAGTTCTTCATTTTCCTTTAACCCGTCTAAAATTATGGCAAAATCAGAATTAACCGGACCGATTTTGACAGGCTTTCTTTTAAATCCGGAATTTGTTCTTGCATAGACAAAGTCATTCGTCTGATCCTTGAAAATTGCATCGATAGGGATATAAAGTACTGCGGGAATTTCCCGTATTACTATTTTGCAGCTTACTGTCAATCCCGGTAATAGGCTTTTTGATTTTCCGTCTATAGCAATCTGCACCGGAAATATTTTAATTTTTGATTTTGAGTCTTTATTTTGCGCAAGGTTGGCAACTGTTGTAACTTTGCCATTAAAAGTTGAATCGGAAAATGCATCAGGTTTAATCTCGGCTTTAAGTCCCGGAGCAACTTTTGCTATATCCACCTCATTGATTTTCACCTCGGCCATCATTGCATCCATGTCAGGAAGCTCTATTAATGAAGTTCCGGACCACGGCTGATCTCCCACCTGCCATTTCTGATTTGTCATCCAGTTATCTTTAAGTATTGCTATTCCACTGTTTGGGCTTATCACAAAAAGACTGTTTACAGACCGCGTGGCATCATCAAGTGTAGCTGTTAATTGCTTAATGTTCAATGTTTTTTGATAAATTTCCTCTTTCTGAATCTTTTTCTTGTTTTCAATCTGTTCTTTTGCATGAGCTAGAGCAATATTTGCTGTTTCAAGTTTAAGGTTGATCTCTTTCTTTGCTACTTCCGACTCATAGATAGCTTGCTCTAAATTGATTTTCGAAATCTCCTGTGATATACGGGAGATCTCCAGATCTGATTCAAGGTCTTCTATTTCTGATTGTTGAGTTGCCTTTAATTTTTCAAGTTCGGCATTTGCTATTTCCAGTTGCTGCTGGGCATTTATTATAGCCTTTTTTATTTCTGAAGGATCAAATACCATGACAGTGTCGCCTTTTGCAACTTCTTTGCCATCAGTGGCTATTTTGGTGATTTTAAGACCTCCATACCTGTATGAAATATTCGGTGCATTTATGTTGGTGGAGTTAACGGCTTTCACATTTCCAACCTCGGTCAATTCTTCAGTGAACGTGCCTTTTTTTACATGGGTTGTCTGGACCTCCTGAACTACTTTTTTTCCCTTACATGATATAAGTCCGATACATAAAAGGAGAATAATTACTTTGTTCATTACCATAATTATTTTACAAAGATTTCCGACTAATTTTTCAGTACCACAATTTTGTTTAATGAATCTTTTCTTAATCTATCACTTTTGACTGATGAGGTTTTATTCTTAACAGAATTTTCCGAATTCGCTTCATGAGATATTAAAAAGTAAGGAGGCTCCATAAGGGCTATTATCTCATCACCTTTTAGACCTTTTGACACAATGCTCTCGGAACTGTTTGTTACGCTTGTTTCTATTGTAACAGGTATAAATTTATGGTCTTTAGCAACATATACGATCTTCGTGCTGTCTTTCGTGAAAATTGCAGCTGACGGAACGACAAGTGTATCTTTCACCTCATTAATGATAATCCTGCAGGATGCACCCAATCCAGGTTTCATCCTGGAATCACAACTATCCACACTAATAATAACCTCGTATGATTTGATTTGAGATTTTTCATCTCTGTTTTTCGTTGCAAGTGACTTTCTGATTATTTTCCCTGTCGTTTCAAGATTTGAAACTGACTCGATCTTAATTTCAACCTTCTGGTCGTTGTTTATTCTTTTATAATCAGCCTCAGGCACTTCAACCGATACCTGCATTTTGGATATATCCGGGATCTGCAATAAAGGCATAGAACTAAATACCTTACTCCCTTCTTCAATTTTGCCTCCAACTGTCGAGCCTCCGGGTGCGTATAATGAAGGCATTTCAGCATGCATAACAAATCCGTCGGACGGGGAAATGATAAAAAGAGAATTTATCTGACTCTGATACATTTGGATCTGGTTTTTCTGCATTGCAATACGTGATACTATTTGTGAGATCTCTGAATTGGAAATTTTCTTTTGGGCGGCAAGTTTTTTTTCAAGTTTCATTTTTTCAATCATCACTTTCTCCATTTCCAGAGTGATTAGTTTTTGCTTCACCTCAGGCGCAAATTTCAGCTGCACTGAATCTAACATGGTAATTTCCATTTGAGCCTTGTTAGTTTCAACCTGTGCTTCCAGCATAGAGAGTTGCATAGCCTGATTTGCTTCAAGCGAATCCTTTGATGCTTCAATCTTCTCCAGGTCTGTTTTATATTGCTCAAACGTCTTCATAAGTTCAGGGGCATCCAGAATACATACGGTATCGCCTTTCTTTACAAGAGCACCTTCCTTTGCCAGGTGGGCCACTTGCAATCCCGAATAAACCCGGGGGGTAACAACAATATTATTGTTAACTGCCTGCACTGTCCCTTCCGATTCGATTGTTTCCATATAAACAGAGTGCTTCAGACCATAGGTTAATACAGGAGATGTTTTCCTGTGGCAGGCAGAAAGAATAAATAAAGAAAATAGAATATAATAGATCAGGTACTTCAATGAAATAAAACTTAAATCACCGAATAGTTAGTTTTTAGATTTGGCAAATTACTTTGAATACAGGTAATTACAAAGACCGCAGAATCAATGAACTGACTTTCTTTGTTAAAGATAATAAATTGTTGAATAAACATTGCCAAAATTCGAAGAATAATTAGAAATACTAAAAGGCCCAAAGGCGTAAAGTCATAATGGTGTAATATCGTAAAAGCATTAAGGCATAATGGCGAAAAAGTAAAAATCATTCTAACGGACTTTTTTTGATCATCTTTCGTTTAGGAAGTTGAGCCGTATTTTAAAAACAAAAAACCAGACTGTAAAATGCAATCTGGTTTTTGTTTTGGTGCCCAGAACAAGACTCGAACTTGCACACCGTAACCGGCACCAGCCCCTCAAGCTGGCGTGTCTACCAATTTCACCATCTGGGCGAAAATCAACTACTTACGGAAGATTTTCTTCCGTTGTAAGGTTATATTGTACTTTAAACTCTATCTCGAATAATCGCTTAAAACTGGAACTTATGATGTAAATGTTTCCATAATGTTTCCATCAATGGTAATTAAATTTTATCTAACTAATGCGCAAAAAGAAAGTAAGTTACGGATAGCAATATTAATAGGACGCTCCTATCAGTTGAAGATTGCTTCCAAATTTACAATTGAACCCAAACATTGGGATTCAAAGAACCAGCGAGCTAAGAAGACGATGATTGGCTATGAAGTTTTAAATCAATCGCTGGACGAGTTGAAAATGAATGTGCTGAAGTATATTAGGGAACTTCAGCTAATAGAAAAGCTCGACTGGAACCAGCTAACCCTGCACCTTCGAAGTTATTTACAGCCTGAGAAATTAAAGCGGTCCCATATCCTCGAATTAAAGCCCAATGAGCAAGCTTTGGTTTCGGTAATCAATGTGTTTCTCGTTGCTCGAACTGTTGAGTACAAGCCTGAAACAACCAGAAAATACAAGGTACTGGAAGTTGTGTTACTCGATTTTCAAGAAGTCCGGAAGAAACCGATCCTAGTACAGGACGTATCATTCGCACTTTTGGAAGAATTCAGACTATACTTGCTGAATGAGCGGAATAATCGCAACGATACCATTTATAAAATGTTGGCCTCGTTGAAATGTTTGATACGTTGGATGCTGAATAACGGATATCAGGTTGATCCCAAAAGCCTTGAAGTACGCCAGAAAGTGAAAGTAAAGCATGACATTGTTACGTTGACTGAACAGGAATTACAAAGACTTGAAGATGTGAAGCTAAATGCTTTTCATTCTCCAATTAGGGATTGCTTCCTGTTTCAGGTCTATACAGCTCAACGATTTTCAGATATGCAACAGCTTTCACCCGACCAGATTAATGGCGACACCTGGAAGTTTAGATCAATTAAAAATGGAAAAGATATGTACGTTCCATTGGTTGGATGGTGCCGCAAAGCAAAGGATATTGGAGAGAAGTTTGGCTTTTGCTTTCCTAAGTACACGCAGCAATACTTCAACCGGGAGTTAACCAAGATTTGTAGATTAGCTGGAATCATCGAGCAGGTAAAACTTACCCGTTATCAGGGTAGTTCACTGCTTCAGATGCAGAAACCGAAGTGTGACTGGGTATCGAGCCATACAGCACGTAGAACCAGTGTGAGCCTGCTTTTAGCGAAAGGTGTACCTCCAACAGTTGTCATGAAATTAACCGGGCATTCAAGTATTCAAACTATGATGAGGTACGAAAGAACTACCAATGAGGTTTTAGTTAATTCATTATTAGCCTTTAGCTGACATTAAAAGTGCAGTCAATGAGTCAATACTATTAAGATAAGTTGACTGGTTGGTTGCACTTTTTTTCTCATAGCGACCTGGGGAATTATCCTGAAACAGACCAAACGAGAACTCTCGCTCGCTAATCGTCTGAAAAGAAAGTGATTAAACTCTTCTTTTAGGCTTGCTGTCACTAAATTAACCGAAGGTGACTATATAGATAAATATAAAATAGTGACACCAAAATCAGGTATCTGAGCTCTAGGTAGAGCAAAATGAAGAAATGCATTATGTAGGAGTAAATTTTCTTTTTAGTTATGCTTCATAAAAGGTGAGACACTGTAGAATTGTACCGATAATTCAGGAATGTACTCAAAAGGAACTTAAGTGCTATAACTATATACATACTCGTGCGGACGTCAGGTTTACTCCATTGATTCCAACTAAAATTTTATTGTGGACGACCCTTCATTTACTCATTTACACTAAAGAAAAGCTAGAACGAATAAATGACAAATTTCAAATAAAAAAAAATTTTTGAAAATTTATGGTATGCCGTTATGACTCATTGCCCCATATAAAATCATGCCCGGCTCGATTGAAATGGAATATTTTTTTTGGAAAATCAGAAGACCACACCTCCCAAGCCCACACCCCTATTCATTTCTTTGAAGCATAAACACTTTTTTTTCAACACCGAAATCGTCGTAATCTTTAGAATTTGGATGGCATTCAGCGTTCCTGCTGACCAGTAACCGTCATAGGATATTCTGGGCGCTATTATTCATTTAATGTTTAACTAATAACAATTAAAATGGTAAAAATTATCGGAACAGAAACGAAAGTCAATCCAAAGACTAAGGAACAGTACAATGTTATTGTTCTTCTTGGAAATGTTGAAATTCTAAAATCCAAATTGACTGGAAAGCCTTACTTGACGGCAAAGAAGGTGACAATTCCAACAACACTCACTTCAGATCAGGCTGAAGAGTTGGTCGGGACCTCATTGCCAGGAGACATTGAAAAGGTAGATTGCCCTGAGTATGAGATCAAAATGCCTGGGAGTAACAAGAAGGTTCGTATAAGTCATACTTTTCAGTTTGCACCTTCAACTTCTGATGAGAGTGTAAAATAAGTAATTCGAATTTCAAAACCTGGGCTGCAAGGCATTTTTGATGTGCCTGGCAGCCTTTTTATTCAATTATCATGAATACATATGAAATAAAAAGAGCCCTGCGAGAATTCCGGGGCACAGAAAAATACTATAAGCACTTGTTTCCGGGGAAGTCACCGATTATTTTAACAGATGGATGTAATTTCGTTCGGGAGCATATGAATGCCTATTGGCTATTTGATGCGATTTTGTCGTATCAAAATGAAAAGGTCCTCAGAAATGTGAATTTTCAGATCTGGAATTTCCGGCAGCAAAGAAAAGACTTATCATGGTTACTAACGTGCCGGCAGGATTCTGATAAGAAACCACTAATTAGTCAGGTAATCGAATTTAGAGACTTCCCAATTGAAGAAATCAAAATTTGGGTCATAGACAAAGTCGCTTTATTGCCCTCTGAATACTGAGATCATGGATTCTAAAGACAGGCAAAAGTATATAGAGGAGATCCTGAAATATTGTGACCCGGAAAGCATTTTTATTATTGATCACTACGGTCATTTACGAAGACTTTGCTGCCCCTTTTTTGTCATTGCGGTGAAAGATGTCGGGGAGATCAAAAAGGATCTTATTTGCCCTGTAAATGCCGTTAAACTGGATCTTAATCTTATTGATGTGTATATCATTCGGAACAAAGTATTACTTCTTAAATTTCCGGGTAATAGAGCGAAAAGACACGAACCTCGGAAATTATTAGTTGAGTCATGCTGTATTTTGTTTTCGGCTATTTTGAGATGGTTCAACTCAACTATAAAATCTCAAGAACCACTGAAAACTAACCGTGCTAATTCCATCCACTTGGGCTAATCCCTAGGTGGATGGTTTTTATTTGACTTGTATCATTGTCTTTCATAACTTTAACAATATAAATTTAATAACTCCATTCGATAGTTTTTGGAATCAAATTAATCTAGATTATCTACCCAATTAAGCCACAGAGTAATGTGATACTTTGAACGGTTATTTTTTAAGCAATTTACATAATAATCTGATTGTAAGATTTTAATCTAAGAAGAAGATGAAACAGCAAAGGAAAATATTAAGTATTTTTTTCTTGTTCTATTTTTGTGTTGCCATTGTGCACTGTCAGGAAACCATTCCAGCAACAGGGGGAAACGCCAGCGGTAGCGGAGGTTCAGTAAGTTATACAGGAGGTCAGATCCTTTACTGTACTCTATCAGGAACAAACGGAACTATAGTCCAGGGAGTACAACAACCCTATGAAATCTCGGTGGTGACCGCAGTTAGAAACACCCAAGAAATCAACCTCAAGTGTTTTATCTACCCAAACCCGACAGGAGCTATAACAAAACTTGTTTTTGAATCTCCTGATTTTGAAAATCTGAGATTTCGGCTTTTTGACATAAACGGAATACTTCTTCAGGATAAAAAGATTGAGAGTAATGAAACAAAAGTATCTCTGGAAAATCTCTCATCTTCAGTTTATTTCCTGAAGATAATCAAAAACAATTTTGAAGTTAAAGTATTTAAAATCGTTAAAAAATAGAATGCTATGAAAAAATTATTTACTCTTTCAACGGTTGTATTAATAACCTATAGCGTTTTTGCTCAATCACCACAAAAAATGAGTTACCAATGTGTTGTCCGGAATTCAACCGGAGCATTAGTGACAAATCAAAGTGTAGGTTTAAAAATAAGTATATTACAAGGAACTATTTCTGGAACAGCTGTATATCAAGAAATTTATAATCCAGATCCACAGACAAATGCTAATGGCCTTTTAAGCTTGGAAATTGGTGGTGGATTACCAATAACTGGAATATTCTCGAGTATAGATTGGGCAGCGGGACCATTCTTTTTGAAAACTGAGACTGATCCTACAGGTGGCACTAACTATACTGTTGTTGGTATAAGTCAACTATTAAGCGTTCCTTATGCAATGTATGCAAAGACAGCAGGAAATGCTTTTAGTGGCAATTACAATGATTTGACAAACCAACCAACACTCTTTAGTGGTAATTACAATGATTTAACAAATAAGCCAACCTTATTCAATGGCACATGGATAAATCTTATTGGTAAACCTAATACGCTTGCAGGTTACGGAATCACAGATGCAATTGCCACTACTGGTGACCAAACGATAGCTGGTAATAAGACATTTAGTGGTACAACAACTGTTTCAACTCCTGTAAATGCCACAGATGCCACAACCAAAGCGTATGTTGATGCCATACTAGATAAATTACTTGAAACGCAAGCCGAATTGGGTGCTAAGGATATTGATGGGAACACATATAAGTCTGTTAAAATTGGCACTCAGGTCTGGATGGCTGAAAACCTGAAAACAACCAAGTATAATAATGGTGATTTAATTGGAACGACAACACCTGCAACATTGGATATATCAGGAGAAACCACACCCAAATACCAGTGGACATATGATGGTAATGAGAGCAATGTCAATACTTATGGAAGATTATATACTTGGTATGCAGTAATGGACAGTCGTAATGTATGTCCCACTGGCTGGCACATTCCTACAGATGCCGAATGGACAATACTAACGGATTACCTTACAAACAATGGTTATGGTTACCAAGGCAGTGGAAACGACATAGGAAAATCCATAGCAAACACTTCGGGTTGGACTACATACACAACAGCTGGCACAGTAGGTGACGACCAAATAAGCAACAATAGCAGCGGTTTTACAGCTCTTCCGAGTGGCTACCGTGGACTCAATGGTGGGTTCGACGGCATTAACCTCAGCGCTTACTGGTGGAGTTCTACGGAGTTATCCGCTACTCATGTCTACTATCGGCGCGTGTACTACCTTTCCATCAGTGTAGACAGGGACTATGCCGGTAGTCAGAATGGTTTCTCTGTTCGTTGTTTGAAGAATTAATAAACAATGATAACAATAACTTATTGCAAGCCCTCGGAAATCAGCTCCGGGGGCTTCTTATATCCATAGGTTACTGAAGTTCGGTTACTCTCTTCTGTTTTATTTCCCATCTAATTGGTGTTCGGTCGCTTCCTTTGCCCGTGATGAAAAGTTATCTGCCAATAGGTATCCGGGCAAACCGCAACCTCACTTGGGTTATGCGAGCCTGCGCCATCCACCATCATTCGCCAAACGCGGTCTTTACGGAATGTAAAACCTCGCAACAAGTCAAGTTCGGGGCCTCACGGTTACTTCATAAAACTTGACTTAGTCGCTCGGTTACGACCGCTTGCATTGGCGGATGCTGGATGGATCTCGCAAATCCGGCTCGCGCTAGAATTCTCATTATAAATTCATGAGATTTTTATATTTAAAACTCCCGGTCTGATCAGCGATCTGATATTTTTACAATTAATTCACTTAAAATTTAACTGTATGAAAACTTTCTTTACAATATGTTTCATCATCTGTATTATCTACCTTATTTTCAACAATTTAGATGACAACGATCATCCCTATGACCATACACCAAGTACATAGTAGCTTAATCAATCAACGATTCAGATTCTTGATTACGAATAAAAATTCCGTCCCGGTTGGTAAATGATATTCCGCCGGGGCCCTTATACTAAAATTCATTCAATTCTATATATCCATTCTTATTTTTTGTTTAAATTTAGTATCGATTGTGAAAAGTCAGACACAAGCATTTTTTAGTTGGGTACGCAGCGGATTTGTTGGCGAAATGCTTTTGTG
Source organism: Bacteroidales bacterium (assembly GCA_003141525.1). Classification (GTDB taxonomy): domain Bacteria; phylum Bacteroidota; class Bacteroidia; order Bacteroidales; family VadinHA17; genus LD21. The sequence goes on along the minus strand of PLML01000074.1, from coordinate 6,123 downwards.
ACTTACGGGGCTGTGCTTTAAAAAGATGAAAATAACCAGGAAAATTTAAGAGGATGTTTAATGTTGTTTACCAGAACTTTGCAAAAACTCATGAAAGCCCTGACATGAAAGACAAACAAAAATTACTGTAACGTTAGTGACTAGGACTTAGTATTCCGTAGTTTTCTCAAAGAGTTGTAGAAACAAATTAGTGATTTGAATTATACTTAGATCCCCCAACAAATGGAAAATAATTGGCAGTCATATGAAGAGGTTGCGGCTTATCTTTTAAATAAGCTCTCGGAGGAATTTGGTCTTTCACATGTTGAAGGGAAACAATCCTTGAAAGGATTACGATCTGCAACGAATTGGACAATTGATGCAAAGGGTTTTTGTGATGGAAATGAGGGTTTCGTTATTATTGAATGTCGACGATACATTTCTTCAAAACAGAATCAAGAAAAGGTAGGTGGTTTAGCATATAGAATTTTAGACACCGGAGCTGCAGGTGGCATCATTGTAAGTCAATTGGGTCTTCAATCCGGAGCACAACGTATTGCAAAGGCAGAGAATATTTTAACTGTTGAACTTCGTAACGATTGTACTCCTACAGAATTTTCAATGCAATTTTTGAACAAAATATTTATTGGATTTCATGACAAACTTAATTTATCTGATATCTGTGAGACTAATCTTATTAGAATTTGTAATAATTGTCAAAGTACTTTTTCTGTTAAGAATGATGAAGGGACATGCCCAGCTTGTTCCAAAATTACCAATGAAGAATAAATATTTTTAAAAGCCAGCCACTAAGTCGGACGGTTGGTTAATTTTCTTAGGCAGCCCGGGACAACTTCCTGATCGAATTAGAACGCCTATGAGAATAAATTCATTCAGCCTTATCAAGTCTTATGGCACACAGACTCATATCAACGCGCTACAGGTGTCTTTCTTGCTAAGCTATCTGTGCAATTTCTTCTTTTCAATCCAATAATATTTTTCAAGATAAACCAAATATTAAGAAATATCAATTACTTTAATCTTATGATTGAAACAATTAAAATTTTGGCTGTTATCTGTTTATTAGTCTTGTTTTTTATGCTAATACGATTATTATATAGAACTCTTAGACTACCCAAAATCCGACTTGAAGAAAAAAATAAGAAATTATTAAATGATATTAGAGAGTTAACAAACAGAATTCCTGTTTATGAGAATAACCTTCTAAATTTAAAGGAGAAAGTAAAATCTCTTGAAACCTGCATTTTGGAGAAAGATGAATTATACACAGGGCTTCAAAATCAAGATTCTGCCACTATTTCAAAGATAATATCTCTGTATTCAGATTTCCTCTTAGTACAGTATGAACTTTCTCAAAATTATCTTCTCAGTAAACCTCATCCTGCATATTATGAAGCTATCAGAATTCAGGAACTTAAGAAAGAAACTCAGCTTTATGTAGAACAATTTAAACATATGCAATATAAATATGAAATGTTATTTCAATTATTTCCCGAACTTACCAGTTATATAGATGACTATGAGACAATAAAATCTCTCGAAGAAATTAAGAGCTTAAAAATCTTTAAAGATGACTTTGATAGAGTACATTTTTATCTATCAAATGAAGAATACAAAAATCTTAGTGAAAATGAAAGAAACCAGCTAGCGCTTGACAATTATATTAAGAGTCAAAAATCAAAATGGCAGATAGGTAGAGATTATGAATTATTTATTGGACAGGAATATGAAAAGAATGGCTGGAACGTTGAATATTTTGGTTTGGAGAAAAAGCTAAAGGATATGGGAAGGGATTTAATAACTGAAAAAGGAGGCGAGGTTAATATTATTCAATGTAAATATTGGTCGCATGAAAAAGTTATACATGAAAAACATATTGCTCAGTTATATGGGAGTACAATTGAGTACGAGCTGTCTCAAAAGGAATCTATAATAATCAAACCAGTTTTTATTACCAGTACAATATTATCTGAAACAGCAATGAGATTTGCAAAAAAGCTTGGAGTTCAAGTCATTGATAAATATCCCATTAAACCATTTCCGCGAATTAAATGTAATATTAATAAAGATGAATTTGGATTGGAAACAAAAATTTATCATCTACCTTTTGATCAGCAATATGATAAAACTAAAATTTATAAAAAGGATGAATTTTACGCATTTAACGTTCAAGAGGCTGTAGACAAGGGATTTAGGAGAGCATTTCGGTATTATGGATACTGACCTGTAAATCGGATTTAGAATATTGGAATTACGAACAGACATTCGATTCAAATTAACCACGAGATGAAAAAACTTGACCGCATATCGAGACCACGTTTTCAGTACAACTTCATCATGACCAACCAAATGACATCCATCTACCGGAACTGAAAAAAACGCCACAAGTTCAGACACTTATTACAACTGAATCTAGTCGCCGAGGCGTTATGTGCCAGTGACTACAAGGAGAAATATCAGTTAAATTCTTAAGTAGACGGTCATAATGCTGGACATAGACAAATTGTAATTACTTGATTATTAAGTTTAAAATTTGACCGCTATCAAGATATTCTACAAATTCCTAACTACTAAAAATATAGAATATGGCCCTTCCTATTCATATTAAGAAAACTAAGATAGTTGATCAAAGTCCAAAATTCTGGACTGAAGAATACTTGCGCCTCTTTATTTCTCATCTCTCAACTGACAAATTACTAGCTCAAAGCGTAAAAAATAATCTTGAGAATTACGCAATTTCAGGATTTGTAGCCCATTCAGATATTGAACCAACAAGAGAATGGCAATATGAAATAGAGTTAGCATTGAATACTTGTGATTCGGGTTTGGCATTATTATCTGTTAATTTCCATGAAAGCAAATGGACAGACCAGGAAATTGGAATATTAATTGGTCAGGATAAGTTAATAATTCCGGTTAAAATGGGTCTAGACCCATATGGATTCATTGGCAAATATCAAGCAATAGTATTTTCAACTGAAAAAAAGATATCAAATACTATTTTCGAAGCATTGGTAAAAAATGAAAAAACCAAGAAAAAAATGGCTTTTGCTTTGATGAAAATGTTTGAAGAATCAAATTCATATGCAGAAGCAAAAGTTAATTTCAAGCTTATTCAGAAGATTGAATTTTGGGATGATATATTATTAGAAAGATTAGAGAAATCGCCAAAAGGAAATTCCCAAATTAGAGATTCATTTGGCTTACAAGGATCTATAGACCATCTAGTTAGTAAATTGAATAGATAAATACAGCATATAACTCGGACTTTGATTAATTGACTTTGGGAGAACGGACAACTTCACTTCATGGATTAAATTACAACTTTACATTAAAAATCAAAGTGAATTATTTGGTAAAAATAAAGTGCTTATTAAATTATTGGGGACGGACAACATATCCACCATGCAGCTAGAGGTAGGCTCTGGAATCAGTTTTAGGACTTACTGTTTTGTAATCTTATCTAGCTTTAATAAATCTATTAGGTCGTAAATTAGTAACTTTGATACGTTATACCTCTTAGAAAGTTAAACATAATATGATTCCTTATGAAAAATATGTTCAGAATTTCGGGAATAATCCTTTTAATCTTATCAGTCTTTTTAATTCATTCCTGTAAGAAAGATAAGACAAAAGAAGAAACACCTTTAAAAACAACTATAACTCCGGGTACATTATCTGACATAGATGGCAATGTGTATAAAACTATAACCATTGATGATCATAATCATAATGCAGTAACTTGGATGGCAGCGAATCTAAAAACAACGAGATATTCTAATGGCGATTTAGTAGGAACAACCAATCCTGTAACATTGGATATAAGGAATATGGATGAACCCAGTTACCAATGGCCTGTGGGTAATGATGAAAGTAATGTAGCTACTTATGGCAGATTATATACTTGGTATGTTGTTTCTGACCTTAATCAAAAGCGTAATGTATGTCCAACCGGGTGGCATGTTTCCACTCGCGGGGATTGGACCAGTTTAAATAACATTATGCAAGTTAAAAATGTTGGGAATGACCCAAATTCAACTGATAATGGCGGTAGGCTGAAAGAAATAGGCACAACACATTGGGAAACCCCAAATTTAGGAGCAACTGATGAAATTGGGTTCAGCGCTCTTCCGGCTGGGTGGCGTTATTGTAATAATTTTTCAAATGGGGATCCTGGTACTATTGGTGATCATGGGTATTGGTGGGTTAATGATTCTGGTTGGTGTTATAGTATAGACTATTCTACCGCTGAATTGACAATGATGTATATAAATAGTCCAAAAAGTGGTCTTTCAATTCGTTGTGTTAAAAATTAGCTTTGTGGTTTGAGTTCAAATCAATTTGTCTTGAATTGTGCCAAGGTTTGTAATTGAATCAAAATATTTGCACGGGACGGGTAGCACATCACCATGCAGCGAGAAGTAAGCCCCGGAATCTGAAAATACCTCTTATGCACCCTTAAACCGATCATTTTTTATACCTACTATCAATAAGACATACAGATAGCTATACTATTTAATTAGTGCAGTCAATGAGTCAAGTTGCTATAGTATATTGACTGGTCGAATGCACTGTAATTCCTCATAATAGCTTCATCTGGGAGCGATCTTTCCGTTCTTAACTGTGATGTGTTCAAGTCCGAGGCCTTCAATGTAGTCGTTCACACTGGTGTTTAATTGTACAAGCTTCAATTGCCCATTCGACCTTTTGGTTTGTAAACAGAATTTGTAGAAGTCATCTGAAACTCCTGGTAACATATTCAAAAAAGAAAGTTCCCTGTGAACAAGGTTTTTCCATTCTTTCGCGCTGTATGGATCTCCAACGTATCCTTTCAAATTGTTAATCGCCTTTTTGATGGTTGGATCACTTTTCGGAAATGTACTGAAGTACTTAATTGCGTCGGAAATAGCTTTGGCAGTGTTATTACTCATGCTGATGTATTCTTCCAGCACTTTATCACTTTTATTGCTATTCTTATAAAAATAGGCTGCAGTGAAAAGTCGATGCGGTGTCATCTGCGCTACCTTCATTAGATCAATCATTCTATTCATCTTGTCGTACTGCTGTTTCAAAATAGGTGAGTTATTGCCACCATACTTCACTTTGATGGTATGAACCAGCGTTGCTTCAGTGTACTCATAGCCCATTTCAATAAAAACCTTGATGATATCTGGATAAAGTTTTTTGATGGACTCAACAAGGTCAGATTTTGCCTTTGCTCTTGATTGTGCCTTAGACTTAGCCGGGGTTATAATTACACCTTGGATTGTATTCACACCTATGAATTTTATCTCTTTAAACAGCGAACTAACGGCATCTGTCAGAGTTTCGCCACTTAAGTCTTTTAGTTTGTTATAAAACCACGTAGCAACCATGCATTTGTTCACAAATTGATTTTGATCGTCATCTTTGTAAATCAGTTTACCCATCAGATTTTTGACTTCCGGCGTTAAATTATCTGATAATACATCCAGAAACTTTGTAATCCAATCAATCTTTTTCTCTATTTCGTCGCTTCCAAAAAGCTCAAGCTGTTTGCCATTGGGAGAATGATAATATTTGAATTGCTTCTTATATTTTCGGCATCGTCCAAGGTATTGCGCAAATCCAAAAGGATCAAATGCACCAAACAGGTAAACTGTATCGATCATTGTGTTCAGGATGTTTATTCCTGATTGTACAACACTATTGAGAATGAAAACATTAGTTCCAGATTGAAGCTTATCATTGTTCATCAGATAATCCCAAGTGTCCTTCTCTGTTGATGTTTTTGAATCGGCATTAAGACAGCGGACTGTCATATTAGGATTGTACTCATTTATTCGCACTTGTATTTCTGCCTGGGTCTTTTTCTTTTCTGTAAATACCACGGTTAATTTTTTATTTTCCACAGCAATGTCGTAAGCCAGTGTTCTGATAGCATTACTTTGTACTGTGATTCTTGTTACAACCGGATTCTTGGGCTTTGTTGTAATGACTTTAATAGAGTTATCAATGCCGAAAAGCATTCTATTGACCCAGTTTGATGGAGTCGCACTGAAACCCACTATTGGGAATCCATTTTTCAGTATTGTTTCGACTGATCTAGTATGATTATCACGAGCACTGGTGAGGAATGTATGC
>PLML01000042.1 GCA_003141525.1 Bacteroidales bacterium | reverse complement strand
CCGGGCATGATTTTTTTTACCTTACCAAGGTAAATATCCCCGACTGAAAATTTTACATTACGTTTTTCCTTGTTTAACTCAATTAACTGCTTGTCTTCCAACAACGCTAAAGAAACCTCGGAATCACCAACATCAATGATTAAATCCTTGTTTANNTAATACAATAAACCTAAAGACCATCAGATCTTTAGGTTTAATATATTTCTTGACTGACCACTTACTGATCTGTTACTTCTTTTTATGTCTGTTCTTGCGCAAACGTTTTTTACGTTTGTGAGTGGCCATTTTATGTCTTTTTCTTTTTTTCCCGCTTGGCATAGAGGATTATTTCTTAACGTGTGATTTTACTTTTGTAATGAAAGTTTTTGCCGGCTTGAAAGCTGGAATATTGTGAGCAGGAATAATTATGGTTGTATTCTTGGAAATATTCCTTGCAGTTTTCTTGGCTCTTTTCTTTACGATGAAGCTTCCAAAACCCCTGAGATAAACGTTACTACCTTTTACCATGGAATCTTTAACAGTTTCCATTAAGGCTTCAACAGTTTTCTGTACTGTTACCTTTTCAATACCAGTGTTCTTGGCAATTTCATTAACAATGTCTGCTTTAGTCATTTTTCGTGAAGTTTAAAATTCAACAAATTATTTTGAGTATTCGTTTTTTCAACTGTGCAAATATAAAAATATTATTTGTTTAAATAGAAACACTTACATAATAATTTTTTTTTTGAGGTTTTATTAATGCCTTAAATACAATGAAATAGATAAATGACGACACTAATCTCTCATTATTTCATGACAAAGAAATAAATCAATGAGAAATTAGTAAAATATTGACCGATTGGATTTTAATCAATTATCAGTGACAAAGATTGCTGAAAGAGGTTTTTTTATTAACTTTACAATCCGGATATTATTATTAATAATAAATATATAACTATATGTCAATCAATAAAGTTATACTTGTCGGGAATGTTGGAAAAGACCCGGTAGTAAGGTATTTTGACAAGGGTGTCGCCAAAGCGACCTTTCCACTTGCCACAAGTGAGACCTATACAAACCAACAGGGCGAAACAATAACTTCAACAGAATGGCATAATATTGTTTTATGGCGGGCACTCGCTGAAGTAGCAGAAAAAACCATTAAAAAGGGTTCCCAGGTTTATATTGTAGGAAAAATTAAAACAAGGTCATATGTTGATAAAGACGGAGTTAATAAATATATAACTGAAATACTTGCTGATACTCTCCTGTTACTTGAGAAAAAACAAGCGCTTGTCACTTCATCTGCAAAAACAGAACGACCAGGAGATGAACCACATGACACGGGGATCTCAGGCTCGGTGGTAAATGACCCTCCTGCTTCATATCAACCAGCTAATGAAAGCAATAACAAAAACTGGTCTGACAAAGCCAATAGCATCAATGAGAATCCTGGTAATGACAGTGGACCCGGCATTGCTCAGAATGAAGATGATCTGCCTTTTTAGATAGTTTTATTAATAGAAACCAGTTGGAACCGGGTTATGCACTTTCATACTTAGTACTAATTTCAGGCATTGGCATCAATACTCCTGATTTTAAAATAGTTATTGGTCTCCTTGTAATCATAATCCTTCTCATCGGATCAGCCCTGGTATCGGCCTCTGAAGTAGCCTTTTTTTCTTTTACGCCAGAGGATTTAGAAAACATGAAAACAAATAAGAACAAAAAGGCAAAAGCAGTCCTGAAACTGTACAACAATCCTGAAAAATTGCTGAGTACAGTGCTGGTTGCAAATAATACGATCAATATAGCTATAGTGCTGCTGGCTGCTTTTCTAAGCCTGAGAATATTTGATTTCAGTTCGGAACCAGTTTTTGGATTCATAATAAACGTGGTTGTAATAACTTTTCTACTCCTTTTTTTTGGAGAAGTGATGCCAAAGGTTTATGCTTCAAGAAATCATATTTCAATTGCTCTTTTTATGGCATTCCCGTTAACCATGCTGGAAAAGGTCTTTAAACCTGTTACTTCATTGCTTATCTTCTCTTCCTCATTCGTAAAAAAAAGAACAGGAACACGGCGATCGAATATAAGTATGGATGACCTTTCCGATGCTCTGGAACTGACATCTGAAGACTTTACGGAAGATGAAAAAATACTTAAGGGAATCGTCAATTTCGGAAATATCAATGTCAGTGCCATAATGTGCGCTCGGATTGATGTAACTGCAATTGACATCAAATCGGGATTTGACAAAATAGTTCCCGTAATAATCAGTTCCGGATTTTCAAGAATTCCTGTCTATTCCGGTTCATTTGATTCTGTCAAAGGAATTTTATATGCAAAAGATGTACTTCCTTATACAAATAATCCGGGAAGTTTTAAATGGCAGGCTTTATTACGGCCTCCCTATTTTGTGCCAGAAACAAAAAAGATAAATGATCTTCTGAAGGAGTTTCAAACCAAGAAGATACATATGGCTGTGGTTATTGACGAGTATGGAGGCACTTCTGGAATAGTGACGCTTGAAGATATCCTGGAAGAAATTGTCGGAGAAATAACTGATGAACGCGACGAAGATCAGTTATTGTTCCGTAAAATTGATGAAAAGACTTATATATTTGAAGCCAAGATCTTACTTAATGATTTCTGCAAAGTGTTCGACATCGGAGAAGAACTTTTTGAAGAGGTCAGAGGAGAGTCTGAAACGCTTGCAGGTCTTATTCTTGAACTTACAGGAGAAATTCCACAGAAGGACCAGATAATCAAATACGGGGATTTTGTCTTCAGGATCGAATCTGCTGATAGAAGAAGGATAAAGGAGATCCGGGTCGAAATAAAAAACAATGATGGTGACAATAAGAAGGACTAGAATCCTGACAATATTGATCTTCTTAAGTGCTTCTTATGGTTGCAGGCATGTTCCTGTACCAAAACCCAGGGGTCATTTCAGGATAGATCTGCCGGAACATCATTATGTTCAATTTAACGAAATGCCAGGAAAGAACCTTAATATTCCCTTATCATTTGAATATCCGGCTTACGGGCATCTCTCTTTTCAGAGGGAGCACGGATCAGACCCGGGTTGGTTTGATATCGAATTCCCATCCTATAAAGCCAGAATTTATCTTACTTATAAGGATGTTAAGAATGATCTGGACAGCCTTCTTGATCAGAGCTATGATATTAATGTCAAATATCACATATCTAAAGCGGACGCAATTAAAGAACAGGTCTTCAGCAATAGTGAAAATAAAGTTTATGGCATTTTATATGATCTGAAAGGGAATACTGCCTCAGCTGTTGAGTTTTATGTTACCGACAGCCTCAGACATTACCTGAGAGGATCTCTATATTTTGCTGCTGAGCCAAATGCAGATTCATTGGCTCC
>PLML01000021.1 GCA_003141525.1 Bacteroidales bacterium | reverse complement strand
CTTCTGAGCTGTTCTCCAACAAACTTAATTCCTTTCCCTTTGTAAGGTTCAGGCGGACGGAGAGATCTGATTTTTGCAGCAACATGCCCGATAAGTTGTTTGTCGATGCATGTGAGGGTAATAATTGGATTCGCCCTTCTTTCAGTTTTCGTCTCGACTTTAACTTCATTCGGGAGCTGAAGAATTACCTCATGTGAAAAACCAAGACTCATCTCAAGGTTCTGTCCTTTTGCTTCAGCACGGTAACCCACTCCGACAAGTTCAAGTTCTTTCTTGTATCCTTCTGAAACTCCAACTACCATATTGTGTATCAATGCACGGTAAAGACCATGTAACGACTTATGATTCTTTGATTCTGACGGTCTCGATAATATGACTTCGTTCCCCGCCACTTCGACCTTAAGATCTTTGTCGACTGCCTGAGTCAACTCTCCCAGGGGNNAGCTATCCTCCTATTAGTAAACGTAACATAATACTTCACCACCGATTTTTTCTTTTTTTGCCTCTTTGTCGGTCATTAAACCTTTAGAGGTAGAAATGATTGCAATACCCAGACCATTAAGAATCCTTGGCATTTCATCCACTCCGATATACTGACGGAGACCAGGACGGCTAACTCTTTGAATTTCTTTAATTGCCGGCTTTTTACTTTTGGAATTATACTTAAGAGCAATCTTCAAAACTCCCTGCGGTCCTTCACCATCAATAACCTTATAGCTGAGGATATAACCTTTTTCGAACAGAATNNGTCAGTAAATCTGCAATTGGATCAGTCATCTTTTATTTTTTAATATAGTTTATAATTATTCTCAATTTACCAGCTGGCTTTTTTTACACCCGGTATAAGACCGAATGATGCCATCTCCCTGAAAGTTATCCTGCTTACTCCGAATTGTCTCATATAACCTCTTGAACGACCCGTTAATTTGCAACGGTTATGCATCCTGTTAGGGTTAGAATTTCTGGGCAGACGGCTTAATCCGACATAATCGCCGGCGGCTCTTAATTGGGCTCTTTTTGCAGCATATTTCTGGGTCAGTCTTGCGCGTTTTACTTCACGGGCTATCATTGATTCTTTAGCCATATTCCTAGTTTTTAATATTTTTAAAAGGTAAACCGAAATGCTTAAGAAGCGCCAGTGCTTCTTCATCTGTATCAGCCGAGGTTACGAATGTTACCTGAAGTCCCATGATCTTTGCGATCTTATCAAGGTCTATTTCAGGGAAAATGATCTGCTCGGTAATTCCCAACGTGTAATTGCCACGCCCGTCGAGTTTGGAACTGATTCCCTTAAAGTCGCGGATACGTGGAAGAGCAACTGATATCAGTCTCTCGAGAAATTCAAACATCCTGTCTCTGCGTAATGTTACCATTATGCCGATTGGCATGTTTTTTCTCAGTTTAAAGTTTGAGATATCTTTTGTTGAGATTGTCTGAACAGCTTTCTGACCTGCAATATCCGATAACTCCTTTACTCCGAATTCAAGCAGTTTCTTATCGGCTATAGCCTGTCCTACCCCCTGGTTGATAACTATCTTTTTCAACTTAGGGACCTGCATAATCGTTTTATATCCGAATTCCTTCATTAATGCAGGGACGATCTCGTCTTTATATTTGGTTTGTAGTGCAGGTATGTACATTACTTGATCTCCTCTCCTGATTTTTTTGAATAACGCACTAATTTATCTTTTTCATTAAGTTTTTTACCAACACGTGTAGGCTTGCCGGTTGTGGGATCAATAAGCATCAGATTAGAGATATGAACCGGTGCTTCTTTCTTTATAATACCACCCTGTGGAGCTTTAGCATTTGGTTTGGTATGTTTTGATACCATATTGACTCCTTCAACAATAGCTCTGTTTTTATCCCTGTCGACTTCCANNTGCATCGTTGTGTATTTAAATATATTACAACACTTCAGGTGCCAATGAAACAATCTTCATATACTTGTCACGCAATTCCCTTGCTACCGGACCGAAGATACGTGTTCCGCGTACTTCATTAACATTGTTAAGAAGGACGACTGCGTTATCATCGAACCTTATATAAGAACCATCGGGACGACGGATCTCTTTTTTTGTTCTGACAACAACCGCTTTGCTCACTGTACCCTTTTTTGCTTCGCCTGAAGGAAGTGCTGATTTCACACTCACGACAATTTTATCACCAACGGTAGCATATCTTTTTTTGCTACCACCAAGCACCCTGATGCACAAAACTTCTTTTGCACCTGAGTTATCGGCTACGGTCAATCTGCTTTCCTGTTGTATCATGATTACTTAGCTCTTTCGATTATTTCAATTAATCTCCAGGTTTTGTTTTTGCTCAGAGGCCTGGTCTCCGAAATACGTACAGTATCGCCAACATTGCATGAATTTGCTTCATCATGTGCCATCAGCTTTTTTGTTCTGTTAATAAACTTTCCATAAATCGGATGTTTGACCTTCCTTTTTATGACAACTACTATAGATTTGTCCATTTTAGTACTGACAACTACACCTATACGTTCTTTTCTAAGATTCCTTTCCATTGCTGATCTAGCTATTAGATTTCTTATTCAACTCTCTTACACGCAATTCGGTTAGCAGACGTGCAATTGTCAGTTTCACTTCTCTAACCTTTTGGGGATTATCAAGTGGAGTGATTGCATGGTTAAGCTTCATTCGAACGAGCATGGTCCTCTCTGTGTCTATTCTCTCGAGAAGATCTGAAGTGCTTAATTCTTTTATCTCTGAAGTTTTCATTTCTGTCTAAGTTTTATTCCTGTACGTAATCGCGTCTCACAATGAATTTTGTTGTTATCGGAAGTTTCTGTGCGCCCAGACGAAGTGCTTCTTTTGCAACTTCATATGGTACACCTTCTGCTTCAAGAAGTATCCTGCCCGGGGTTATCGGAACAACAAAACCCTCAGGTGCTCCTTTTCCTTTACCCATACGTACCTCAGCAGGTTTCTTGGTTATAGGTTTATCGGGAAAAATTCTGATCCATAACTGACCTTCACGTTTCATATGACGCGTTACGGCCTGTCGGGCTGCTTCGATCTGCCTTCCGGTGATCCAGCTCTGCTCAAGTGCTTTGATACCAAATGACCCGAATGCCAGCTGGTTGCCTCTTTGTGCATTTCCTTTCATTCTTCCCTTCTGGGCTCTCCTGAATTTGGTCCTTTTCGGTTGTAACATTGCTCAAATATTGTTATAAAATTATGTACTACTACGTCTCTTATTTTTTGGCTTTCCTTTTCAGGCTCTTGCTCTTTGCATTTCTTGCACCGATATTAGGACTAAGATCTCTCTTGCCGAACACTTCTCCGTTGCAGATCCATACTTTTACGCCAAGCAGTCCGACCTTTGTATGAGCTTCTGCCAGAGCATAATCGATATCAGCTCGTAATGTATGCAACGGAATACGACCCTCCTTATATGATTCGCTTCGTGCCATTTCAGCGCCACCTAAACGACCCGAGATCATGATTTTTATGCCTTCGGCTCCCATACGCATAGTTGAAGCGATAGACATCTTTATTGCACGACGGTAAGAAATTTTTCCTTCCAGCTGGCGAGCAATATTGTTTGCAACAATGTTGGCATCCAGTTCGGGACGTTTAACTTCAAAGATGTTTATCTGAACTTCCTTCTTGGTTATTTTCTTGAGTTCTTCCTTAAGCTTGTCAACTTCCTGCCCGCCTTTACCGATAATGATTCCCGGACGAGCTGTATTAACTGTTACGGTAATAAGCTTCAGTGTTCTTTCAATTATAATCTTTGAAAGGCTGGCTTTTGCAAGTCTGGCATTCAGATACTCTCTGATCTTGGTATCTTCCACAAGTTTACCGGAAAAATCTTTTCCGCCGAACCAGTTTGAATCCCATCCTTTGATTATGCCTAATCTGTTACCTATCGGATTTACTTTTTGTCCCATCTGTTCTAATTTGATGTTTTTTCAACTTCGTTAATCTTACTATCAAGCACGAGAGTAACATGGTTTGATCTTTTTCTTACCCTGTAAGCTCTTCCCTGAGGTGCTGTCTGAAGTCTTTTCAATGAACGGCCTCCGTCGACATGAATCAGTTTTAC
>PLML01000186.1 GCA_003141525.1 Bacteroidales bacterium | reverse complement strand
ATATTCAAAATCGGCAAAGACATTTTTCTACCGGCAGCCATATGACATAGCTGTGACCTGTTCACTTCGTCCATTGACTTATAATGAAGTAAAAGAAAGTTCGGGTGGTATAAAAATTTTCTCCAAAATCCTTTTTTTCCGTACGCTGCTCTCCGACCTTAGTATGGTAACGTTACCATGCTAAAGCCCCGGGCATGTGAAAGAAATGGGGAAAGGATAAATTTCAATTAAAAAAAATAAGTTATGGGAAATAAATTTGGCCTGACTGATTTAACTGAAAATGAGTTAAAGGAATGTAATGGTGGTATGTTCATGTCTGTAATAGCACTTTTTTTAACAACAGAAAAAAAAGTTCTTGACTTTTTAAAGGGAGTAAAAGAAGGATACGATCGTGCAACCTCAACGCAGTAAATTTTATAAATTAATTAAATGCTTTAATTATGGAAAAGTTTGGTGTTATAGAACTTACATCAAAAGAAATGATATCTATTGATGGAGGGAAAACATTCAGTTATTATCTTGGACTGGTTATTGGAGCTACGGTAGGAACAGCAGTTGCTTTGATTAAAGGTTTTCAAGATGGTGTTGATGGGCATCATGAATAAATTAACAATTTAAATAAAAATTATTATGGAAAATTTAAAAGAATTAGAATTATCGGAAATGATACAAATTTCAGGAGGAACAAATGTTGCTTATGAAATTGGATATGCATTAGGAAGAGCAGTAAAAAGGGCATTTTTCCTAGTAACACTTTCGGAATATTTTTAATTATTTGATAATAGAGAAATGCAATTATTCCATTGCATTTCTCTATATTAGTATTACAGACTAATAATTAAGCGATTTTCATTTTGAAAAAGATTGATTTACAAGATTTTATTACGTTTTTAAAAAATCCTGGTCTAGAAGAACATTATAAGATTAATTCCATTTCTATCTTCCTAAGACTAGTATGGAAATCATTTCTAGTTCTTATGGTAATAGACATTATTGCAGGAATTCTAATAGTAACTCCGTTAAGATATTTTAATTTATTTCCTTTTCTTAGGGAAATTAAATTTACTCCATCTAACATTTTAAAAGCCACACTGATATTCCCCATAATTGAGGAATTAATTTTCAGACTTCCATTAAAGATTTCTAAAATTAATCTTGTGACCTCGTTTAACCTAATAATATTCTTGGTTTTAAAAAAATGGTGTTTTTCCAATATCTATCTATCACTGAGTTTATCATTAGTTTTATTTTTATTACTGTATATAAGTATTAGCGGAGAATCCAGTTTTCTTAATAGACTAACTCATTTTTTCACTAATCATTTTTGGATGTTTTTTTATTTTCAGGCAATGATTTTTGGATTTCTGCATCTGACGAACTACATAGTAGATTTCAGATATTTTTATTTATTCCCCTTTATCGTAATTAGTTATATATCTAAAGGATGTTTATTTGGATATCTTAGAATAAGATTTACTTACGGCATTTATTTATGTATTGCTTCTCATATACTTGTAAACAGCATTTATTGTTTTGTATTATCACGGTAATAGAGGATATTTTATTACGGTGCTCTGCACCTAAGGTTTCTTTTTATGGATTCATTTTTACAAATATTTCGCAGCTATGCTGCTTGGTATCATATCTACTGATTCTATTTTTCATTTTTGATTTTTAAATGATATTTATTGAAAAACGGTTATAAGAGATGTAATAGGTGCAGCGCACCGCAATATTTGGTGTGCCGGGCATGTAGTAAATCTAAAAGGTGAGGGGAAAACGTTCCCCAAGTCCCCAAAGAGCCGTAATGACCGGAATTTTTTTAGCCGAAAGCAAGGGTGTTCCGGGTGACCGGGAATCTAAAGGAAGCTGAAGGCGAACATTTGTTTTGACGAACAGAAACCGGATATAAGGCCTGTCTTTTTGGGTAACTGGCCCATTGACCAGGACGCCCGATAGTCATTCGGAAAGAAGGAGGGGTAAATCCGGCAGGACAAATGGAAAGAATTACTACTTACCCCGGGAGGCCTTTACGAGTTCCGGGCAACCGGATAGGTTACCGGGCAACTGGTAAACGATAGACGTAAAGGAGTCAGCAGCGGGCATAGTACCGGGAAATAATCACCGGGAAGAAACTTAATGAGAGCGTACAAGCAGGTAGCGAGAAATGACGGCAGCGGTGGAATAGACGGGATGGAGAGGGAGGAATTACGACAATGGTTGGGGAAGCACATAAACACCTTGAGGGAAACGGTACTTACAGAAAAATACGAGGTAAGTGCGGTACGCAAGGTAGAAATCCAAAAACCCGATGGAGGGAAAAGGATATTGGGCATTCCCACGGTCAAAGACCGACTGATCCAGCAAGCTATTCATCAGGAGCTGAGCCGCTATTACGAGCCTGTTTTCAGCGAGAGCAGCTACGGGTTCAGACCCGGACGAAGTGCACACCAGGCGATAGAGCAAGCCTCAAAGTACATACAGGAAGGCAAAGAGTGGGGTAAGGCACTGTTCTGACGTGAAATTCCTTGGGTACACTTTACTGTCGGAAGGTGGGATAAGGGTTGCAGATAAATCCATTGACCGCCTAAAGGACAGGATAAGGGAAATAACCCGCAGAAATCGGGGAGTTAAGTTTGAAGAGGTCATCAGGGAGCTAAATGCAACCATAATTGGATGGACTAACTACTTCCGGTTAGCTAATATATGGTTATCCACATTTAGGGAACTGGACGGATGGATACGAAGAAAGCTTAGAATTTATCGGCTTAAACAGTGTGGCAGACGATACACTATTTTTAAGTTACTCCGTAGACTTGACATCCCGGAAGGCAAAAGCTGGAATGCTATTATGTACTCTCAGGGCTGGTGGCAAATGTCTAAGAAAATTGCTGTCGGCCAAGCGATGAATCTCAACTGGTTCGCCCAATACGGGTTACAATCTTTATATCTGAGAATGAAGGGGTAAAAGTTAATAGAAACCGCCTTGGTACGAGGACGTATGCCAGGTGGTGTGGGGGGTCAGCGGCGCGAGCCGCTTCCTACCCGATTATCAAACAGTATGGTATCCCATATATTTACTGCAATCCCCTTTTTGTTTCCCACTAAAGGAAAAATCCTCATGGTTTTATTGCAACCAAGGTAAATACCAGAGTATTATCGCCCCCCTGGGGGAGATGTCATCCGCCAGTTGGCGGATGACAGAGGGGTTTTTACTACTAAAACAGAGCTATTTAATGTAGATTCTGCTTTACCTGGAGCGGAGTTCAATCCATACACACCAATCCTTACTTTCACCTTACAAAAAAATGCCCCGGAAGAGAATCAGCAATCTCCCGGGGCGGAGTCTCGGTCGGGGCGACCTTCCGTTCAAAAGAACGAGACTAAACGCACGAAATACGCAGCGAGGAATGACCTGTGAAACCGGAAAATGCTGAATAGCCGGAATCCCTAAAAATCCCTGGACTTTTCCACTTCCCGATGCTGATGTTACCTAAATTAAAACCCATGATTAATCAAATAATATTGACTTTATAATACAAGTTTAAAAAATGCCGGGGACAGAAAAATGGATAATCGATATGTTATACAACATATTATTGATAATCTTCGTCTGTCACATACGATCTTCTTGATTGGCTGTACCTGAGATCTGTTCCCTCTTCCCGTAACTCCCTTACAATCCTCTTTACACTTCGTTCGCTGATCTCAAATCTTAAAGCCAGCTCTGCAGGTGCCCCCGTGCTCTTTAACATAGCAAGTTTTAGTAACCTCACCTTTAGAGTCTCTTTCTGAAACTTATTCATTATTGCCAGGTTTAGTATTGTATTGAAATTGACTTCTGTTATAAAATTAAACAAAAAGAAGGCAATTCTCCAAATATTTTTGAAATTATTTTACATTTAACTTAAAAATATTTCTATGGGCGAGCAAAAAATGAACAAAGTCATTATTTAAACAGCCACAATATCTTCCCAACCCTATGCGGATAGTAAAACAACACCGTCCATATGCTTTTACATTTGTAACGGTTCTTCATAAAACTGACAGAAGGGAAGAGATCTCCTAAGACATACAAAACCTTGCGATGGAATCCGGGAATATCTCTTATAATTTGACGATAATACCCTGGCTTATCATCGGGAGGATTATTCTTCGGACTGCTGAGGAAGAAAAAAAACTTATTGATAAAATCCTGATTATGGCATTTATCAATAAAGTCGTTAAGCCATCCCGGGAAGGAGACACCCCACATATCTCTTAACGGCTCCAGATGCCACGCAAGTATCTCAGACATACCTGCCTCCGAGGCATACTTGAGGAGATTATCATTTAATATCTCATCATAATATTTTTCGATCAGAACAATAAGATCGGTGTATAACCTGAGTTGTGATTCATTGTTCATCTCATGCACCCAGAGATGCTTGACGAGATAAAGAAAAAAGATCTGAGCCTGAGGAAACCAGGCTTTTTCTCCTTTTATCTCAACCTCATAGCTGCTGTCGTACAGAATTTTGGTCAGTATGTTTTTTCTTTCCCCGAAAAGCTCATAGTGTATCTCAACAGAAGTCCCATTCTTAATGAGCGATGGTAGATGCTTACCGGAATAGCCAATTATTAGTTTATGAAAAAATGATTTTACAGGAAGCGATTCATATCCATTACTGATAAGAATATTCCTTGCTTTGATGCACTCATCCCTGTTAATCAGAATATCAACATCTGACATCTGCCGTAGTCCCGAACTGCCATAAACGGAATTCTCAAGAGCCAGTCCCTTCAGAATAACCGTTTTAATATTCTCCGTATTAAGCAGCCGGAGAACTTCACCCGTTGATTCGGTATTGAAAGTATTCCGGCTCAGGCTTATCATCAATGTACTTCGCAGATAAGTAACAACTTCCTCAGGTATTCCTGAATGCACCTGGCATTTTTCAAGATTATGCCAGACCAGCGCTGCGACACCGTGTTTATTGGCAAGATTCATGAAATAATTCCAGCCGCTGATTACAGTAACAAGTGACCTGATCTTATTCAGTTGTTCATTACTGAATTCAAGACGGCATAATTCCAGTAGAAGATACTCTTCATCCCTTGCTCTGACTTCGCTTTTCATACTTTAAACCTGCTGCTTTGCTTAGTAAACATCGTGAAATAGATCCCGCCTCTCTTCATAAGCTCATGGTGCGTGCCGGTTTCTGCAATCGCCCCTTTATCGAGAACTATTATCCTGTCAGCCAGACTGACATTCGTAAACCGATGACTTATAAGAATCGATGTACGGCCTTTAACTATCTCCCTGAACCGGCTGAAGATATCATATTCCGTGTCAGCATCCAGGGCGCTGGATGGCTCATCGAGGATCAGTACCGGGGCATCCCTGAAAAGAGCTCTTGCCAGGGCAATCTTCTGCCATTCCCCCCAGCTGAGTTCACGACTGTCGTCAAACAGGTTTCCGATAGCAGTCTCATAACCATTTGGCAGATTATCAATTAAATCATGAATACCGGTAGTAGTTGCTGATGCTTTTATCCGGTCATCAGGATTTTTTTCATCAATATTTCCCATACGTATGTTCTCTCCTGCCGAAAGATTATATAGCATGAAATCCTGAAAAACAACTGAAAAATGTTTCCTGTACTCTTCAGGATCGATATTTCTGATATCACTGTCATCATATTTTATGCTTCCCGAATCGGGATCATAAAGTCTGCATAACAGCCTCAGAAGTGTGCTTTTCCCGGCACCGTTTGATCCGACAAGAGCTATTATTTCTCCCTTTTTTATTTCAAATGATACATTACTGATACTCCTGAAGTTATTTCCGGGATAAGTGAAGGAGAGATTATCAACCACTATTTTTTTCTTAAGTGGAAATGGTACAATTAACGGTTCAGCTGCTATGACATTTTCTTTCAGATTCAGAAATTCAAATGTGTCGCCAATGAATAGGCTATCTTCATAAAGCCCTGCCAATGAGCTGAACAGATCTTTAATATATAACATTCCCTGCCTGAAAGCAAGCAGGAACATAGCCATCTGACCAAGCGAAAGTTTTCCGCTGATTGTCTGGTGTGCGATAAACAACAGGAAAACTAAGAGAGATGATGCTTTGAAAAGATTAGATACAAATTCTATAAGTGTTCTTCTTCTTATAATATTGATCTCTTCCTCTTTTTGCTTCAGGAAAGACTTCCTGAAAAGGCTGATGAAAAAATTTCCCAGTCCGAACAGTCTCAGTTCCCTTGAAGGCCTGTCGCCTGTCAGGAGCCAGTTAAAATATGCAGATTTTCTTGCTTCGGGTGTTTGCTGCCTCTGAAAATTATACAGTATATCTGCATAATAGAGCCGTAACCATATTCCCGGAATATTTGCAACAAGAAGAAGTATAACAAGTGTCCAGTGAAGAGTCAGGATGAGTCCGGCCATGAGTAACAGAGAGAGAAGCCCTCTTAGCATGGAAACCAGGTTATTCAGGATGCTGTTCGGGCGCCATGGGGCTTCCCGTGAGGCGCGTGACAGACAATCGAAATATTCAGGACGCTCAAAGTTGATAAGGTCAAGCTTTATAGCCTTTGAATGCAACAATCCATACATATAGACCTCAAGCTTCAATGCCTGCTTTTTACGGACATAATTGCTGAAATCAGATGAGGCTTCATCGAGAAACCAGATCATCACAACTGCCAGAATCGGCCAAAGCACATTTATGTCCGGATTGAAGGGAGATGCTGTGACAGCTTTAGTTATGTCATCAACAACCACTTTCAGGAGCCAGATAAGTATGAGTGGGAAAATACTCCGAAGGACAGACATCACAATATTTGTAAATGTCCATCCCGGTGAGCTATTCCAGACAAGCTTTAAAGATTCTCTGAATAATTTAATTTTCGGCTTCATTCACATCTTACTACTCATCGTACTTCTTAACCCTATTCCCTGGCTTCCTACCCTCCAACCCCTCATATGGGGGGCTTTGAAATCTATTCTCTTAGTTAACCCCCCAAATGGGGAGGAGGGGGGTTATTTGATCTTCTTCCATAAAATTAATCCAATAACTCTTATCCTGTTAACAAAATAATTTGGTTTTGTCTTAATCCTGATATCAGCAGGAACAGGGTTTTCCCCGGTTGATTCAGCACGTACAATCCTTCCTGCAATTTTATCTATTTTAACCGGATTATCGGCATATGCATTGCTATCTCCTCTTGCAATATAGAATGTAATGCCATTCTTGTTTATTATTTTAGTAAGACGGTGGACAATAAGTCCGCTCTCCCTTCGAATTGCTACAATCTCTCCGGGGCGGGGCATCCCCTTAATATTCAATGGTTCAATAAGAATCAGCGAACCTGGCTTAATGCAGGGATACATACTGTACCCATGAGCTTTTATCCTGATGGTTTTTCCTTCGGAGAGTAAAGTAAGTCCGACATCTTTCACAATTGCATGATTATTCCGCCAGTTATTCATTGTCCAGGATAAGGTCAATTACACTTCTGTCGGGTTTGAAGAAAAGCTTGGATGTTGGTATCGTCCCGCACATAATGGAAATTGAGCCAAGAAGCCGGGCGATAATGTCAGCCCCCCAGTTATGCTGGATGCAGTTAGCCAATACCTGAGTTACTGCATTGGCTCCTTTTAATGGGACAAGCATATTTTCGTTGCCATGTTCAATAATGAAAATTTTACTAAGGGATGATTCACGAGGTTCATCATTATTATAAACCGGTGTATTAAACATTTTGTATCCGTTTCCTGTATTTCTTAAGATAAGCCTGTCGTCGTGGATCACTTTCGCTCCTGAATTATCCCAGAGTTTTGCCATTGTTGATTT
Source organism: Bacteroidales bacterium (assembly GCA_003141525.1). GTDB lineage: Bacteria > Bacteroidota > Bacteroidia > Bacteroidales > VadinHA17 > LD21. The sequence goes on along the minus strand of PLML01000186.1, from coordinate 16,085 downwards.
CCCTTTTCCTGATACTCCACTGAAAATATAACCGTGTCCTGCATTGTTAACTCCCGATGCATGGATCATTATATCCCCATTTATAACTGTCAGATAATATAGTATCAGTCCGTCCAGTGGATACTCGAAAGGATCTGTCTCATCATCCCGGGCACCATAAATCCAGAGGTCCCATTCCCTTGATGCGAGCGAGAATTTCAACACTGCGTTTTTCTCTGAGGCGGAGAGTGGGAAGATGGTCCAGATATAAAGCCCTGAGCGATATTTCCAGACACTCCAGAAGTTTGTCTCATTATTGAACTGTATGCCATTTATCTCTTCAACGTATGGAGCCCGGAAAACTCTTTCGGCTCCTTTTGGCAGATTAAAGGGTTCTGAATGGACCCGGATAAGAATATCGGAACCGATATTTGGGTTAATATTTCTGAGGAATCTTGAGGAGGGCTTAAGTTCGGGCCCGTTTGCTGCAGCCTCAAACCCTATATTATACCCCGCAATATTTAAATTATAATTCCTCATATTTTAATGCTCTCACCTTTCTTTTTACCCTCCTGCTTTATTTCGCCCCCCTGCCCCCCTAAAGGGGGGTTTATCCTCAGTTTTTGAGAATATTTGCTTAATGTGAGGGAATTAGTCCCGCCTTGCGGGATTGGGAGGTATAATGTACAAAATAACATAATTAATGGACAATTAGATATTTACTCATATTTTCAATAAAAGTAAAAACATCTGATTCCGCATTTCGTTTATCAATATCATACTCATTTACCAATTCAATGATTATATCTTCAACGCTTCTTTTCCCGTCAATTTGTTCCCATATGAAAGCACCTGTCTCATTCAGAGTATAAACGCTGTTCATATCTGCTATGTTGTTGGTGATGGGCACAAGCACATATTCATTTCCGGTTTTCCGGGTAACAACTGAATCAGATTGGGAAAGTATCGATTTCAAGCCGGTCATTGCGTTCCAATTATCGACCAAATGTATTAAAATTTATGGTTCCTTTTCGTACCTTCGCAAAAACTGAAATATGAGTAAGAAGGGAAGGGACAAAAGAGATTCCGGCATTTCAAGGGAATCACTTATCGGACAAATACTTGCAACATTGACAAAAACCCCCGAACAGGGGTTTAATTATAAGCAGATCGCCAAACGTCTGAATATTGCTGATGCTCCCGGAAGGCAGATGATATCAGATATCCTGAGGGATCTTGCTAAACAGGGAAGCGTACAGGAAATATATCATGGTAAATACAAAGTCAAAGTAGCTCGCGGTTATATCACCGGTACAGTTGACATGACAAGGATGGGATACGGATTCATCTCAACCGACGATCTTGAAGACGATGTATTTGTCACGGCTAAAAATCTGAAAACAGCTCTTCATGGTGACAAAGTTAAGGTATGGCTTTATGCAAAGAGGAAAGGAGCCAGACCCGAAGGAGAAGTCGTGGAGATCATTGAAAGATGGAGGACTTCATTTGTAGGTACAGTTGAAATCATGCCCAACTTTGCATTTCTTATTCCAGATAATAAGAACATGCCATTTGACCTGTTCATCCCGACAGCAAAATTAAATGGTGCAAAACAGGGGCAGAAAGCTGTTGCAAAGGTGGTCGACTGGGATCCGAATTCAAAAAATCCTGTAGCAGAGATCATTAACGTTCTTGGGTATCCTGGTCTGCACGAAACAGAGATGCATGCCATTCTGGCGGAGTTTGAACTTCCGTATAAATTTACTGATGAAGTCGAGACCGATGCTGAAAAAATTCCGGGAAAGATCACGGAATCCGATATTAAGGTTCGTCGCGACTTCCGCAAAATACCAACTTTTACAATTGATCCATCCGATGCTAAAGATTTTGATGATGCCCTTTCTCTCAAACAGCTGGAAAATGGCAACTGGGAAGTAGGGGTTCATATCGCTGATGTGACCCACTATGTGAAAATGGATTCCTTAGTTGAAGAGGAAGCTAAGCAGAGAGCCACATCAGTCTATCTGGTTGACAGGGTTGTACCAATGCTCCCTGAAAGACTTTCAAATCATATCTGTTCACTCAACCCTTCTGAAGATAAACTTACATATTCAGCTGTGTTTGAACTGAATGATAAATCTGAAGTAATTGATGAATGGTTTGGAAGAACAATTATCAATTCCGATAAAAGATTTTCATACATTGAAGCTCAACAGGTGATAGATACCGGAGAGGGTGATATGAAGGAACAGGTCCTTTTACTTCACCGGCTGGCTCAGCAACTCAGGGCAAAAAGATTTGCATCAGGCGCTTTTGCCTTCGAGAAGATTGAAGTGAGGTTTGAACTTGATAAAGCAGGAAAACCACTCGGGATAAAATTCCGTGAAATGGGTACCGCTAACCAGCTTATCGAGGAATTCATGCTACTGGCAAATAAGCGGGTTGCAGAATATGTCGGGAAAAAGAGAAGGGGAAAAACTTTTGTCTACCGTATTCATGATAAACCTGATCCGGAGAAGATAAGCAACTTCAGCCATTTCATTACCCGTTTTGGTTATAAGCTGATCGAGGATGATCATACATCGCTTCCAAAAGCGATGAATAAGCTATTGAATTCAGTCGCCGGGAAAAAGGAGCAAAATATAATTGAAACACTTGCTCTCCGTTCGATGGCAAAGGCTATCTACTCAACAGATAACATCGGTCATTACGGACTTTCATTTAAATATTATACCCATTTTACATCACCCATACGACGTTATCCCGATATGATGGTACACAGGCTTATGTCTGTTTATCTTGCTGAAGAGAATCCGGGCAGCAAGGATAAGTATGAAAAATTGTGTGACCACTCATCAAAAATGGAAAGACTGGCAGCTGAGGCAGAAAGAGCATCTGTCAAGTACAAACAGGTTGAGTATATGAGCGATAANNGGGATGATCCATATCCGGGAGCTTGCAGATGATTTCTATGAATACGATGAAGAGAATTACTGTATAAAAGGACGATCAACAGGTAAAATCTACACTCTTGGTGATCGTGTTAATATCGAGGTAGTAAAGGCGGATCTGCAGAAAAAGCAGCTGGATTACAGGTTGGCCTGATCTTTTTCAATAACCTTCAACAACTCTTCAACCGCATCTTTCTCAGGAATGTTTTTCAGGACCGGAACTGTACCTTTATAGATATGAACCTTTCCATCTGCAGCTCCGACATATCCGTAATCGGCCCCTGCCATCTCTCCCGGGCCATTTACAATGCATCCCATAACAGCAATTTTCAGCCCCTTCAGATGCCCGGTAGCCTCTTTTACTTTTTTAACAGATTCCTGCAGATTGAATTTTGTGCGTCCGCATGTTGGGCATGACAGATAAATTGTCCGAGTAATGCGGGTTTCGGTACACTGAAGTATGGAAAAAGCAAGTGCAGTGATGTCTCTGAAATCAACTTCCCCGATATTGGAGACAGAAATCCCGCTTATTCTTTTGTCAATAATGTAACGACCGAGAAGGGAAGAAGCTTTAATCTGAAGGTCCTCCAGATTGCTTTCCCGGAAAACAGGATTTAGAATTATATTCTGACTCAGGTTGTTTTCTTCAAGGGCATTAAGAAAATAATCGGCAGCATACTGTTCTTTTTCAGGATTAAAAGTGAACATCACCAGGGTAGTATTCGGATCGGGATCTTTAAGATATTCAATAATGAAATTGGACCCTGTAAGCAAGATATTTAATTTCTCAGGTCTATATTTGCTTTCATGGAATGTCTCGGGCGAGAATAAAGGATACAATCTCTCATTTTCTCTTTTCTCATACCACATCCTGTAAGGAAGCACAAGTGACACATTTTCAGGCATTTTGTCAGGGCAGTTTTTAACTATTATCAGATCTGCTGAACCTTCGGCTTTTTTAATCTCTCCGGTAACAGGATCTGTGTTATACCCTGCATTCTTATATCCTTCTGCATCCAGGTTAAGATAAGATGTCATATTTGAAACCACCAGCGGACCATTTATTCGTTTAAGAACTTCAGGTTTGGATGAAGGAGCTTTAAAGCTTAACGGTTTATCCGGTGCCTTCCGGCATACTCCTCTGGGATAATAACCGGCAAGTTTTGCTGCAACAGGAATTTCTTTTTCCGGATCTTCTGATAAAGAGACCCTTATTGTATCGCCTATCCCTTCTGCCAGAAGGGCTCCGATTCCTGCGGCTGATCTGATTCTACCGTCTTCGCCTTCCCCGGCTTCCGTAACGCCAAGATGAATGGGATAGGTTAATTCTTCGCTCTGCAGCATATTTACGAGCATCCTCGTCGCTTCGATCATTATTGCCGTATCGGATGATTTCATTGACAGGACAAGATCATTGAAGTTCTCCGCACGGAAGATCCTGATAAACTCCAGTGCAGAAAATACCATTCCTTCCGGAGTGTTGCCGAAACGTGTCATAATACGATCGGAAAGGGATCCATGATTTATTCCGATACGAATGACTGTTTTATTTTCGCGGCATATATTTATTAGAGGAAGCAGTTTTGCGTGGATCCTCTCAAGCCCCTCGTTGTATTCTTTCTCAGTGAATTCCCCTTTTTCAAAAGATGCTCTTTTATCTGCGTAGTTACCGGGATTGATCCTTACCTTTTCAACAATCCGGGCTGCTGTCTCTGCAGCAACAGGATTAAAATGGATATCAGCTATCAGAGGAGTGTCAAAACCAGCTTTACGAAGCTCATTTTTGATAACAGCCAGGTTCTCTGCCTCCCTGATGCCTTGTGCAGTCAGTCTCACATAATCAGCTCCGGCCTCAATAATCCTTATACATTGTGCAAAGGATGCTTTGGTATCCAGTGTATTTGTGTTTGTCATCGACTGGATACGGATTGGATAGGAGCCACCAATAGGCGAGGAGCCGACGAAAACAACTGAGGACTTATAGAAAGACCCCCTATGGTCTCCCTGGGAGGAGGACAAATCCGTCTTATCTATGTTGTTTTTCATTTGTTTGACCCCCAATGGTCCCCCTGAGAGGGGGACAAATTCTCAGAAATATATGAGATTATTTTATTAATTGCTGAATTGATTTCAGTTTCAACTTCAAAATTAGAAAGGCGGATAATATGGTATCCATTGATCTTAAGTATGCTGTCACGTTTTGAATCGTAACTTGTTTTTTCTGAAAAGGAATGAATTTCTCCATCAACTTCAATAATGAGCTTAAGATCTTCACAATAAAAATCTACGATATAATCAAAAAGTGGCTGTTGTCGTCTGAACTTATATCCATTAATTTGTTTTGATCTTAACCTGGACCAAAGAATTATTTCTGCCCTGGTCATATTACTTCTTAATACCCTGGCTCTTCTAACCAACTCCCTGTTTCCGTAGTAACCCATATCCTGTAAATTCCTTAATATCTGTGTTTTTATCCCCCCTTGGGGGGATTATAGGGGGTTCAGATCATCCACAATTAACAATAATTTATCCCCCATTGGTGGATTATAGGGGGTTTAACACCCAGCTCCAAATAAAAATAACTCATCCCTCAAGTTAGTACAATTCCCTAACTTCGAGAACCTCGCATCACTCCCTTTCCCAACCCACGTCGTTCTTTCGATCTTTGATAAGAATCCCAATTTTATTTAGTTCTTCGCGAATTTTGTCTGAAGTACTCCAATCTTTATTAAGTTTTATGATTTGTCTAATGTTTAAACTAGCGTCAATAAGTTCTTCGATGAAAGGTTCATCCTTATCGTTATTTTTCTCGTTTTCAAGACCAAGGATTTTAAAAACGAAAGTATTCATCAAGTTCTTAAGAGTCTCAATATCATCACTATTAATTTTGTCTAATCCCTCATTTAAGGAATTAATATATTTCACCCCCTCAAACAAGCACGAAATTAGGACTGGGGTATTCAGATCATCGTTAAGCGCTTCATAACATTTATTATTGAGGCTGTTTATATCTAAAGTTGATGTATTAGATGGTTTAATTTTCTTAATTATTTCAATAGCTTTTAAAATTTTGGTTAGACTTGATTCAGCAGCAAGAAGGGATTCATTTGAAAAATCGACCAAACTTCTATAATGAGATTGTAATATAAAGAATCGAATAGTCATCGGACTATAATCTTTATTAAGAAGTGGATGGCTACCTTTAAATAGTTGTTCCAGAGTAATGAAATTACCCAGAGATTTACCCATCTTTTGTCCATTGATAGTGATCAAGTTATTGTGCATCCAATATTTGACCGAATCTTTTCCATAAGCAGCAAATGATTGAGCCATTTCACATTCATGATGAGGGAAAAGCAGATCAATACCACCTCCATGAATATCGAATTTCTTGCCTAGGTATTTTGTACTCATAGCAGTACATTCCAAATGCCAACCTGGATAACCATTTCTAAAGGGGTATGGATTCCATTTCATCAAATGGTTGGAGTCCGCTATTTTCCAGAGCGCAAAATCAAAGGAGTTTAATTTTTCACTTTGTCCTTGTAGGATTCTTGTATTAGAATATAAATCATCCAAATTTCGTCCGGATAGTCTGCCATACGATTCATATTTCCTTTGATATTCCTTGATGTTGAAATAAACAGCTCCAGATTCAGTTTTATATGCGAATCCTTTCTTAATAAGGGTACTTATTAGTTTAGCTTGTTCCAGAATGTGACCTGAAGCCAACGGTTCAATTGTTGGAGGTAATACTCCAAGTTTATTCATAAGAAGGTGGTACCTATTGATATAGAATTGAGCAACCTCCATAGGTTGTTTTTCTTCCAAGCGAGCTTTTTTTTCAATTTTATCCTCTCCCTCGTCAGCGTCATTTTCTAAATGACCAACATCGGTTATGTTTCTGACGTATCTAACTTTATAATCAAGGTGTAAAAGGTATCTAAATAGCAAATCAAATGTTATGGCAGGCCTGGCATGACCCAAGTGGGCATCACCATAAACAGTCGGACCACACACATATATACCTGCAAATGGAGGGTGAATCGGTATGAAAAGCTCTTTCTTCTTTGAAAGAGTGTTATAGATGAAAAGGTTGTTCTGCATTATGTAACTATTTGGTATGACAAAAGTAAGGTAAATTTTCTTTAATCGGGGCTCTGCCCCGAACTCTATTCATTGGTGAATTAAATATTACTCTTGTTCATTTGCCTTCGGACTTCGGCCGACATAGTCGGCTACGTCCGACGAAGTCGGCGAGCTCACTTCGGTTCTTTTGCTCCTCCAAAGCCATGTTACTTTCTTTTTCTTGAAATTATTTATGTTCATTTTTTGCTCGCCCAAAAAACGAACCAAAAAAGGGCGGCCTCAGATCTTTTTTGGGATTAACATTTTCTCGGCTGCCCACGCATTACGACTCGTCGTCCTGCGTCCTCCTCAAACAGTAATGCTTACTTTAAGCCATCGCTTCGCAGCCTCCAAAATGCTAATCTCCTTCCAAAAAAGATCTAAAGGCAATGATCGCCTGCCGGCGATTTGGGTTGAAATTTAAAGCAACTTCAAAACAATCCATCTTTCCCAAAATTCTCTGAGGCCGTTTGAAATCCAACCAATAATCATAATGTTACGAAGTATTCTAGATTACGGCGCGAAGGAAAACCGGAAATGGCGCGAACTTCAGACGAAACGGTAGCGCCATTAAGGCTGGTGTAGCAGGCGCCCGTTTTGGCTGAAGTTAGCATTTGGCTTCGCCGAGCTCGCCTTCGGCTCGGTTCCGGCGCCCTTTTCTTTGGTTCATTTGCCTTTGGCGAACTCGCAGATGATGGGGCGAATTTGTAATTCGTGCCTTGTGTTCTGCTCGGTTCTTTCGGACGAACAAAAGAAATGAACGATTTAAATTTTGTATTTCCAAAAATCATTTTTACCTTTGACCCCACAAATCAAATATTCCTTCCTTTAAAAGGGTGTTTGGTTTTTATTAAGAAGGGTGAAGAGATTAGGCTCTGCGAAACCCTGGCAACCAACCCGCCAGCTGGCGGGGAACGGTGCCAAAACCTAATCCCGGAAAGCCGGGAGATGATAAAAATTTAACACGGAAACCATGAATTCGATTCATTTGACACACAACAACTTTATCATGCCGTTCATGCCTATGTGCATGTGCCGGTAAAAGCTTTGATTTGCAATCAGCCATTTTCTCAGTTAACAACCGGTATTCCAGGAGAGATACTTTAATCTGTCTGTCCGGTATTTGTAAAATTTTAAAATTAAATAAAATGAAAAACAGAAAAATAAAATTTGAAACACTGCAGGTACATGCAGGTCACCAACCCGATAAAGAGACTCTATCCAGAGCTGTGCCTATTTACCAGACATCATCTTATGTTTTTAAAAATGCAAAACATGCGTCAGATCTTTTCGATCTAGCTGAATGGGGCAATATCTATACCCGCATAAATAACCCGACAACGGATGTATTCGAAAAAAGAGTTGCAGCCCTCGAAGGAGGAGTTGCTTCTCTTGGAGTCTCATCGGGACATGCGGCTCAGTTCATTGCACTTACGACTATATTGAAGCACGGAGAAAACTTTGTTACTTCACCATTTCTCTATGGTGGCAGTCACAATCAGTTCAAAGTTACATTTGCCAATTTCGGTATCGAGGCAAGATTTGCAAAAGATCTTAATCCTGCATCTTTCGAAAAACTCATTGACGACAAAACAAAAGCCATTTATGTTGAGACAATTGGCAATCCGGGCTTCGAGATCCCCGATTTTAAAGCTTTTTCAAAACTTGCAGTTAAACATGGACTACCGCTGGTTGTCGACAATACATTTGGTGCATGCGGTTACCTGTGCCGTCCAATTGAATATGGCGCCAATATTGTTGTGGAATCGGCAACGAAATGGATAGGAGGACACGGAACAAGCATAGGCGGAGTAATAACCGATGCAGGAAATTTTAACTGGAACAACGGGAACTTTCCTGTTTTTACTGAGCCGGCAGAAGGTTATCACGGAAAAATCTTTGGTGAAATCTTCTCACAAACTTCAGCTGCAGGAAATATTGCCTTCATTGTAAAAGCACGGGTTGAAGGATTAAGGGATCTTGGCCCTGCGATCAGTCCATTCAACTCTTTTTTGCTTCTCCAGGGACTTGAGACTCTTTCTCTCAGGATGGAACGGCATATTCAGAATACACTTGCCCTGGCAAAATGGCTTGAAAATCATCCTGGTGTTGAGAAGGTAAATTATCCCGGTCTGAAGGCAAGTCCTTATTATGAACTCGCAAAAAAATATCTTCCTAAAGGAGCTGGCGGAGTTCTGAGTTTTATACTGAAGGCAAAGAAATCGAGAGCTGTAAAACTGGTTGAACATTTTGAACTGGTAAGTCACCTTGCAAATGTGGGAGATGCCAAAACACTTATAATTCAACCTTCTGCAACAACTCACTCACAACTCTCAGCCAAAGAGCAACTTGCCGTAGGCATAGATCCCGGCCTGTTCAGGGTTTCCGTTGGGATAGAGCATATAGATGATATTATTAACGATTTTGACCAGGCAATCAAACAAGTAATATAGAAATGACACAGGAAAAATTAAGAATTGGTTTATTCGGGTATGGCTGCGTTGGTCAGGGACTGCATGATGTGCTGAACAGCAGTAAAGGGTTCAAAGCCGATATTGTGAAGATTTGCGTTAAGGATCGAACAAAAAAGAGAAGGATCCCGATGACAAATTTCACCTTCGATAAAAATGATATCCTGAATGATTCTTCAATCAACCTTGTGGTTGAGTTGATTAATGACCCGGATGAAGCATTCAACATTGTTACAACAGCAATGCGAAGCGGGAAAAATGTTGTTACTGCCAATAAGATTATGGTAGCAAAACATTTTAAGGAACTTGTTGAGATGCAGGCAGAGAACAAAGTATCACTTCTTTATGAAGCCTCAGCAGGAGCCAGTATTCCCATAATAAGGAATCTTGAGGAATATTATGATAATGAGCTGCTGTACTCTTTGCGTGGGATTCTTAACGGAACCACAAATTATATTCTCACAAAAATGCATAACGAGGGATTACCCTATGCAGAAGCATTGATAGAAGCGCAGGAAAAAGGTTTTGCAGAATCTGATCCGACTCTGGATGTCGAAGGCTGGGATGCAAAATACAAGCTTTGTATAATTACTGGTCATGCTTACGGGTTGTTTCTTGAACCCGGGCAAGTCTTTCATTATGGGATCAATACCATATCAAAATTTGATATCCAGTATGCTAAAGAAAAGGGATTTAAGATTAAGCTGGTCCCGTTTGTCGGCAAGACAAATGAAAACACTATAACCAGTTTCGTTCTTCCGCGGTTTATTTCATCAGATAAATACCTCTATAACGTCGATAATGAGTATAATGGAGTAATTACAGAAGCTGCTTTTGCCGATAAACAGTTTTTCAGCGGAAAGGGAGCAGGAGGTCATGCCACGGGTAGCGCAGTTCTGTCTGATATCTCAGCGAACTCATATGGTTACAAGTATGAATATAAAAAGTTCAGGCAGGGGACAGTATCTAAATACACCCGCGACTTCAAACTTGAAGTATACTTAAGGTATAATGATGAAAAGGATAAAGAATTATTTGGATTTGAAGAAGTGTCGGAATACTTTAGCGGGAGATTTTATAAATATGTAATCGGAGTGGTAAATCTTGAGAGACTATATACTTTACGGGAACAACTTCGTAATCTGGATGTTTTTATAGTTAATACCGGAAGAAAAATTATACAATAATGAAAAAATCTCTTGAAGCAGCGATCACCGAAAAGATATTAATCCTTGATGGGGCGATGGGGACCATGATCCAGAAACACAGGCTTCTGGAAAATGATTATCGTGGTGATAAGTTCAGGGATCATCCAAAGCTTCAAAAGGGGAATAACGATCTGTTATCCATTACAAAACCTGAAATAATAAAGGACATACACCGGCAATATCTTGAAGCAGGGGCAGATATAATTACAACAAATACATTTAATTCCAACAGGATCTCCATGTCGGATTATGGAATGGAGGAACAGGTTTATAATCTGAACCTTTGTTCGGCCCATCTGGCTGCTGAAGCGATCACTGGATTTGAAAATTCGACTGAACCGGAAAGTCATTTTATTGCAGGAACGCTGGGACCTACAAACCGCACCGCCTCAATGTCGTCGGATGTCAGCGATCCGGGTGCGAGAGCAATATCATTTGATGAACTGGTTGTGGCTTATTCTGAACAAGCACGCGGGCTTATTGACGGAGGAGTACACATCCTTCTTATTGAGACAATATTTGATGTTCTGAACTGCAAGGCTGCCTTATTCGCAATTGATTCGGTATTTGAGGAAAAGGGTAAAACACTCCCAGTGATGGTATCAGGTACAATTACGGATGCCAGCGGGAGGACACTGACTGGTCAGACTCTCGAAGCATTCATGGTGTCTGTCTCACATTTTCCTCTCTTCAGCATTGGATTGAACTGTGCCCTTGGAGCTGAGCAACTACGCCCATTTGTTGAGGAATTATCTCTGAAGTCGGGTTTTTATGTTTCAGCTCATCCAAATGCCGGTCTTCCGAACCAGTTTGGCGAATATGATCAGTCAGCCTCCTTTATGGCCTTAATTGCAGAGGATTTTATGAAGGAAGGATGGGTAAATATTATCGGGGGTTGTTGCGGCACTACTCCTCAGCATATCCGGAAAATTGCTGAAGCATCAGTACATTATAAACCAAGAAAAAGACCTGAAATTAAGAAATATACCAGGCTCAGCGGCCTTGAGGCTCTGACAATTACACCTGAGACTAACTTCGTGAATATTGGTGAGCGGACCAATGTCTCAGGATCGATAAAATTTGCAAGGCTCATCAGGGAAGAAAAATATGATGAAGCGCTTGCGATCGCCCGGAATCAGGTTGAAGGAGGAGCCCAGATAATTGATATCTGCATGGATGAAGCTATGCTTGATTCGGAAAAAGCAATGGTGAAGTTTGTTAATCTGATCATGGCTGAGCCAGATATCTCCAAGCTTCCGCTGATGATTGATTCTTCACGCTGGGAAACTATTGAATCGGCACTTAAATGCATACAGGGAAAATCAATCGTAAATTCTATAAGTCTGAAGGAAGGAGAAAAGGTCTTTCTCGACCATGCCCGTACATTAAGGAAATATGGAGCTGCTGCCGTAGTTATGTTATTTGACGAAACCGGTCAGGCCGACACATTAGCAAAAAGAATCAGCGTTGCTGAAAGATGCTATCGGCTTCTTGTTGATAAACTGGCTTTCCCCCCTGAGGATATTATATTCGATCCTAATGTACTGGCAATTGCAACAGGGATTGAAGAACATAATAACTATGCTGTTGATTTCATCAAAACGACAGAATGGATTAAACAAAACCTTCCTTATGCAAGGGTGAGCGGGGGAATAAGTAATCTTTCATTTTCATTCCGGGGCACTGACAAGGTTCGCGAAGCGATTCACTCTGTATTCCTTTTCTGGGCAATTAAAGCAGGACTGGATATGGGAATTGTTAATCCCGGTATGTTGCAGGTTTATACTGAAATAGAACCTAATCTTCTTCATCTTGTCGAAGATGTTGTGCTGAACAGGAGAAAAGATTCCACTGAAAGGCTTGTGAAATTTGCAGAAGGGATAAAGAACGAAGGCAAGAAAGAGGAGAAAGAAGATGCCTGGCGTCATCTGCAGGTCCTTGATCGCATCAAGCATTCTCTGATAAGGGGCCTCGATGAATTCATTGAACAGGATGTTGAGGAGGCAAGGCCTCTTTTCGGCAGGTCTATTGAGCTTATTGAAGGACCGTTGATGGGAGGGATGAATGAAGTTGGAGATCTTTTCGGATCTGGTAAGATGTTTCTTCCACAGGTCGTTAAGAGCGCCAGGGTTATGAAAAAAGCAGTTTCAAAACTTGCTCCATATATTGAACAGGAGAGCGAAGGGGAAGAGAAAAAAATTGCCGGAAAGGTTCTTCTTGCAACTGTCAAGGGAGATGTTCATGATATCGGTAAGAATATCGTCGGAGTTGTATTGTCATGTAATAACTATGAGATTATTGATCTTGGAGTCATGGTACCGGCTGAAAAGATCATTGACACTGCTGTTAACGAAAAAGTTGATATTATTGGTCTCAGCGGATTGATAACACCTTCTCTCGAGGAAATGGTTCATGTTGCTTCAGAAATGGAACGGAGAAAAATCACTCTGCCTCTGCTGATAGGAGGAGCTACAACCTCCGAGATCCACGCTGCAGTAAAAGTTGCACCGGTATATTCAAATAGCGTTATTCACGTTAAAGATGCATCAAAGGCAGCCGGAGTCCTTTCATCGCTTCTTCAGAAAGATAACAGTTCTTATGTCACCTCAGTAAAGGCAAAGTATAAAAAGTTGCGGGAAGACCATAGTTCACGTCAGACAGGAAAGAATTTTCTTTCATTAAGTGAAGCAAGAAAAAATAAGTATTTTACAGACTGGCAGACTTTTAAAATTTCTGAACCGGAGAGATCCGGACTTCATATTTTCCACGATATAAATCTTAATGAACTTAAGAATTATGTCGACTGGACCTACTTTTTCTTTGCATGGAAATTATCAGGAAAATACCCTGCAATCTTCAGTGATCCTGTAAAGGGTCCTGAGGCGAAGAAGCTGTTTGATGATGCACAGATTTATCTGAAGAAAATTATTAGTGAGAAGCTTCTGAAAGCAAAAGCTGTTTTTGGGTTATTCCCTGCACTATCTGACGGGGATGATGTTAAAGTATTTTTAGATAGAAGCAAAAAGAAGACAAAATCTGTCTTCAGATTTTTAAGGAACCAGGAGCTTAAAGAAAAAGGTGTTCCCAATCTTTCACTTTCTGATTATATTGCTCCTGAGACGACAGGATTGACTGATTGGATCGGAGCTTTTGTAGTCATAGCAGACATTGATAATGCTGCATTTGAAAAATATAAANNCTACCATAATGATCAGGATACTTAGCGACCGTATAGCTGAAGCAGCAACTGAATGGCTGCATCAAAAGATCAGAAAGGAATACTGGGGTTATGAAAAACATGAGAATCTTACAATTGACGATTTGCTTAAACTGAAGTACAGGGGTATAAGACCGGCTCCTGGTTACCCTGCCTGTCCCGATCATACAGAAAAACAAGTTATCTTTGACCTTCTTGGAGCAGAGAAGGCAATTGGTGCAAGACTCACGGAAAATTTTGCAATGATACCTCCTGCATCGGTAAGCGGTTATCTTTTTTCACATCCGGGATCAACATATTTTAATTTAGGGAAAATAGACTCTGACCAGTTGAAAGATTACGCTAAGAGAAAGAACTTTACGAAAGATGAAGCTACTAAATGGCTCGCTCCAAATTTATGATATCACTTTGAAATGACTGTAATAGAAAAGATTAATAACGCAAAAGGACCTTTATTCACATTTGAACTCCTTCCTCCCCTGAAAGGACATAGCATAGAGAGGACTTATGCAGCAATTGACAGGCTCATGGAGTATGGACCTGCTTATATTAATTTCACATCTCACCGTAATGAAACCATTTTAAGGGAACGGCCCGACGGTCTTCTTGAGAAGAGAGTGGTACGTCTCCGTCCCGGAACATTTGCTCTTGCCGCAGCTGTTAAATATAAGTACAATATACTTGTAGTTCCGCACGTACTTTGCGGGGGCTTCACTAAAGAGGAGACAGAGAACGTACTCATAGAGATGAGGTTTCTCGGAATTGATGATGTTCTTGCATTAAGAGGTGATCCGCAGAAAGGAAGCCGGATATTTATTCCGGATAAGAACGGTCATACTCATACATATGAGCTTGTGCAGCAGATTGTTGACATGAACAAAGGCAAATATCTTGAGGATAATCTTGAAAATGCCGATCCTACGAATTTTTGCATTGGAGTGGCAGGTTACCCCGAGAAACACTTCGAAGCGGCTAACAGGCAGGTAGACATGGAGAACCTGAAACGAAAGGTTGATGCCGGAGCAAGCTATATTGTGACCCAGATGTTTTTTGATAATAATAAATTCTGCAGATTCAGGGATGAGTGCAGAAAGATAGGGATAACTGTTCCGATAATACCGGGTATTAAACCTATCTCGGCACTTAATGATATTAAACTGCTTCCGCAGACATTTCATATTGACCTGCCAAATGATCTGTTTTCTGCAGTGCAGAAATGCAAAAATGACGCTGAGGCAAGAGAAGAAGGAATAGAGTGGGCAGTAGCGCAATCAAGAGATTTAATTAAGCTTGGTGTACCGGGTATCCATTACTACACACTGGGAAGGTCTGATAATATCGCTAGAATAGTAAAAGCCTCCTTCTAATAAGATATCAGGTTCCTAGATAAAACTTCAGAAATTTATTAGTGGGTCTGCGGTTTGTAAAAAATCACCGTACACCTCACGCCGCATACCGGTAACCGGTTTACAACTTAAACGCCTTCTTTATTTTGTCTACATAATCAAGTTTTTCCCAGGCAAAGAATTCGACTTTTTTCTGGTAAGCTTTTTTCCCGTATCCGTTCAGAGCTTTTGGTTTGCTTCCTGGTACCTCATAATATACATCAACAGTTTTTGAATAACTTTCTCGTCCGAAATGACCATATGACGCTGTTGGAAGGAATACAGGGTTTTTCAGGCCAAAGCGCTGAACTATAGAGTATGGACGCATATCGAAAAGTTTATTGATTGTCTGTGAAATCTCTCCATCGTGCAAAACATTGCCTTTTTTATCCCTGACCTTCGCAGTTCCATACGTATTTACATACAAACCAACGGGTTGAGCAACGCCAATAGCATAAGCTACCTGGATTAATGCCTGGTCGCAAACACCGGCAGCTACCAGGTTCTTCGCAATATGACGTGCGGCATAAGCAGCTGATCTGTCAACTTTAGATGAGTCCTTTCCCGAAAAAGCACCTCCACCATGAGCACCATGTCCACCATAAGAATCAACAATGATCTTACGGCCTGTTAACCCGGTATCCCCATGGGGACCTCCTATAACAAATTTACCTGTGGGGTTAACCATCAGTTTATAATCGCTGTTAAAAAGTTTCTGAATTCGTGCAGGAAGTGTTTTTTTAACT
>PLML01000166.1:6375-17251 GCA_003141525.1 Bacteroidales bacterium | reverse complement strand
AAGCTTTTTATAAGTGTTAATACTGTTAATAATCACAGGCAGAATATTCTTGAAAAGATTAAAGCTGCCAACACAAATGAAGCAATCAGATATGCCAGGAATTTAGGGCTATTATGAGAAATCAAATGAGCAGGTTTTGTCCTTTCATATGAAATTTTTCAAGTCAAAAAATCCCGGTAAATGTGCAGAAGTTGTCATGTTATATAGAATTTGTCAAGTGTTAGGTGATGACATTGCTAATCAAATGCAATTTGCCTATTTTCAATATCAGAGGCAAAACCTGAAATATATGAAGCCTTAATCAAAACAAGGGACAGTCCGAGAAAACTCCAACATATAGTAAAAATCACATCAGGATCCTCTATACCAGGATAATAACCAAAGATCGATATTTCAAGTGTAAGCAGCAGCTGACCCTTTAATTACAAAACATTGAATATCAATTATTAAAAATCTTATTTAAAACGTCGTTGGATTTGATTACATATCTCAATCCCACAAATCGTGTACTGTTATTTGTGTTTCTTCCTGATAAAATCCCTGACATTCAGAGATAGTGAAATCGCAAATGCCCCAAGGAAAACATATAGTGTGACTTTATCAACGAGCGAGGGATTGAAATCCAGACCCGTGAGTCTGTCTGCCAGATATTTAATATAGGAATCCGGGAGATCGGTTTTACCGAGTTTTTCTAGAATTCTGAAATGCCAGTCTGTCAGCGGACAATAACCTAATGTTCCGACTATAAGCCCTAAAAATAACCACGAGGCGCCTGTTAACCCAAGGACAATCAGGTTCAGAATCCTGGTTCTTTTCCATATCCAGCCGAAAAGGTTAAAGACTATCAATAAGGAATGGAAACAGACAAAAAATATGTCAAATATGTGCCAGATCATGAGCAGTGATGCATGCTTCAAAATTCGGAAAAACAGGTAAGATTCAAAAGGTCACACGACGCACGGCGCAGGGGAAGAACGGCTAAACGGCGTAAAGGCAAAAATGATATTTATTATGAAGTTAATTATCTTAATAAATATTTATAAACATTCGTTTCATATTGTATAAATCCTATCTTTTGATATAACCTGTTTGCAGCGAGTCTGGATGGCCTTGACGTGAGTGCGACAGACTCTGCCCCCAGTGCTTTTAAATAATTAATCGCAAAAAGCATCAATTCCTTACCAATCCCTTTACCTCTTTGAGTTTCATCAACTACCACATCTTCTATCCAGGCTTTTGCTCCTGATGGTGTAAGATAAGTCCCGATTGTAAGCATCCCGGCTATTTGTTTGTCGTCTAGCTCAGCAATGAAGAAATGAATGTTTTCAGATGTAAAAATACTTTTAAAATATTGTTTAGTTGGCAAATCTCCTTTTGAAGCAACCTGTGGAAGTAACCTTAAAACAGCTTCAAATACTCTTGTACTAAACCTGTTTATCTTTTTTATTTTCATTTTTTAAAATGGTTTTCAGAGTATTTCCAGACAGGCAGAGTGAAACCACAGCATAAATTAGTTTTCTTTCCTTGTCCCGGTAAATGTTCCCTCTCCCATTGTGCCAAAAACAACTTTCCCTTTCATGCTGTTGCCATCCACCGTACCGGTGTATTCCATAGCCAGGTCCGAAGCAGAAAATTTCAAGTTGATTTTATTGAATTTAATAGTGCCGTTTACAGGAGCTTCTCCAAACTGACCTTTATATGTTCCGGTTATAAGGGTGTCATTTTCCTGCTTTAGAACAAATACAGGCGTACCTGAACCCGCGCTTGTTTCAACCGTCATATTCCATGTGCCGGTTATCTTCGTATGCTGAGCCTGAAATGAAACAGATAGCATAAGCGCGATGACTGAAAATGCTATCGAAACTAAAAACAACTGATTTGACTTTTTCATAGGTTTAATTTGCTGGTCAGGTAAAGATAATGATATTTAAGGTATGCATGACTTCCCGTTTGAGGTACAGGCACCGGCTGTATAGTCTTTTAAGCCCCATGTGCCATCCTTCGTTGCTTTTTGGAGAACAACTTTGCGGGACAAACAACATGAGCTATGATTTTGATGTTACCAGTCTTTCAAGCTCTGTAAGATCAATGGAATTTGGAAAGAATTCACCAAACCAGCGGACACAACGATTGGCATTTAAAGGGATTCCGACAACCGGGATATTGTTTTTACAACAGTTTCTCATGCCCCATGTCAGTTCGGGTATGCATGCTATCCCCAGAACACCGAAAGATCTTCTTTCCATTGCTGTGTATTTTGCCAGCTGCTTCATATCTCCTCCCATCCATATATATGGTTCAATATGATTAGTATTAAGTATTGTGCTGGCATGATTCTGAAAACACTTTGCAGAACAATGTTTGCACTGATAATCAAATGCGTTTTTTTCTGATTTGCACTTAACCGAAAAATCCTGAAGGCAATATGGCATTAAGGCGATCTTTTTATCGGCCTTAAGAAATTCAGAAACAAGCAAACGATTGGTCAGCTCGATCTCAAGCATATAAAGGTGATATTGCTCTCTCGTGGTAGCAAGCCTGCGATCCCATAATTTAGAAAATGGAAGTGTCCTTAAGTGCTCATCTGTATTTTCTGTATACTTCTTAAGATGGGGATCGATAAGGTTTAAAATGCCTGCCATCAGGTTGCTGCTATCCTTAATTTCCAGGTACTTTTTCAAGGTTCTCTTCTTTGATGAGAACTTCCGGATGTTATCGATCAGATCGCGGCGATCAGGATTCAATACAAGGATTTTATCAGCGAGCATCCTTATTTCTTCATAATACCCGGATGTTGAATCTGATTTCCCGAATAACGAATAGGTTTTTCCGTTTACTGGAGAATATTCCGGACTGACTGATCTCATGCTTTTAATTCTGTATTAATCGCTCATTTTAATAACATCAAATTTAAATTTAAATAAGGAAGTTTGAATAATTCAAAAAAGATTATTGGTGCGTTATATCCTGTCGGATTTAAAGGGGATAAATTAAACATAAACTATAATGATCTGTTATATGATTTATATCAGATTGTTATTCATATCTGATATATTATAAATAGAATCGGATATATAATTGTTATAATCATGAACTCAAAAAAAAGCCTTAAAACAATAATTTTAAGCACTGTTTACGACAACAGGGCAATACTTGTCAGGTTAATAGTTGGACTAATATTTCTGACTGAAGGGATACAAAAATACTTGTTTCCGGAAATATTAGGAGCGGGAAGATTTTTACAAATAGGATTCAGCCATCCGGCATTCTGGGCTTATTTCACAGGGACTTTTGAAATTATTTGTGGCACTTTTGTTCTATTTGGTTTGTTTACAAGGGTGGCTGCTATTCCATTATTAATAATTATGATAACTGCCTTTGTTACTACTAAATGGCCTGTTCTTTTGCATAAAGGTATCTGGGCGATGGCTCATGAATATCGTACCGATTTTGCTATGACTCTTCTTCTGATCTATTTGCTTTTTTATGGCAGTGGCAGTTATTCAATTGATTCAGGAATTAGTAAATCTTTATAAAGAAAAACTTATATTTGAAATCCAATGGTAAAAGAATGAGTTGCAGTTGACAACTAATAGATTAATATTGGATTAAAAATCAAGAATTTAATAAATATAACCTGACAATAATGATATGAAAAAGATTTACAAGGAAATGGCGGTAATGTTTTTAATAGTTGCAACTGGGATAAGATGTGCAGCCCAGGATGACAACAGGTCTTTACTTAAGAAGGTCATTCAGGAAAACCAGGAAACTGTGGATGCAATTGCAATGTACCCGACAGAGACAAGAAGAATAATATTTGAAGCTACCGAATACCCTGAAGTTATTGCCAAATTGAATGAGATGCAAAAGAATTCACAGGATGCATTTGAGAAACTAATTTCATCTTTCAGCAAGGAAGAGCAGGAGAAAATATGGGACCTGACCCGTTATGATGGTTTAATATCTGATTTTGCTTCTAAGAAGAACATGTCAGAAGATGAAATCAATAATATACTGGTTAATTATCCTGAAGAAATACATAAAACCGCTTTAGAGGAACGAAAAAATAACTATGACCTGCTTGTTCAGATTGACAGAATGAATAAAAGTTACAATTCAGATTTTGAACTATTGATGAGTGGTTACTCTCCCGAAGTTATCAATGTTTTCAGGGAAATGATAAAGATGCCGGAAGTTCTGGATATACTTTTCGACCATATGCAATATACTGTGGTTGTCGGAGATTATTATAAAAAGAATCCTGAAAGAGTTTTGCATAAGACAGATTCCTTAAACCAGGTATTAACTCAAAAAAATACACAGGAAGCTGACGATTGGAAACAAAGTATGAATGATAATCCACAGGCCGAGGAAGAATATACCCAGGCAGCGCAGGAATATGCACAGGACAATGGATATCAGCCGCAGGATTATAATGCCGCAATGACACAGGATGTCACCAGTTATAGTCCTAATCCGTATAACTGGTGGTTTGGCTACCCTTCGTGGTACCCTTATGATTACTGGAATCCTTATCCATACTGGTATGACTGGGGATTTTATTATGGTCCCGGCGGGCGTGCAGTTTTTTTCGGACTTCCCTCCGCATATTTCATGGAATGGTATTTTTATTCTCCTGAACATTCTTCTAAATACGCCGAATTATCAAACCATTATTATAATTACTATAACATGCACCGCGAATCGCTGAATAATAACAGCATTAGTCATAGTGTGAATGACTGGCGGAACAGAAACAAGGATATTGTAACTGATGACTGGGACAGAGATAATTTTAATAGAGCTCAGCGATTTAAAGAGTATGGCCAGATGGAAGCAGATAGAAGAAAATATAATACCAAAAATCCCCGTCAACAGATTACGCAACCTGAATATGTACAAAAGAGACAAAATAAATACCCATTACTATCTTCAGATGCTTCTAAAAATCAATTAAACAGAAGGGATTCTAAACCACAAATTGTCCAGGAAAATATATCTGAACCGGTTAAGAAACCAGCCGTTACGATACCTGCCTCTTATAAAGCTCCGGAAAATGAACAATTAAATAACAGACGTACTGAACAAAACCTTCAACAACGGAATAATAATGTTCAAAATAACAATATAAATAAACAACAATCAGTAACTACAACTCCTCAGCCAAATAATAATGCTCCACAAAAGAGACCAGATAATGTGAACATTCAGCCAAAAAATCCTAATCCTCCAAAGCAAACTGAAAATTTCAATCAGTTAAGAAATGCCCAGCAATATCATCAAAACACGTGGAAGCAAATACAACCACAATCGCAAGTTGTTCAACAGACCAGACAACAAAACAATACTAATATTCCCAGCCAGCAGAAAACCCCTCAGGTTGTGCGTCCGGTCAAACAAAACAATCAAACTCAATCAAATGACAGGAGGAAATAACTGATAATAATTTTATAACATAGATTAATAGCACTTTATCCTCTAAACTTCCTGGCTGCAAGCATTGCCTTCGTGTTATTTTGTATTTGGATCTCACGATTCGTATCCAAGCGAACACATATTAACCAGTTCAGATTCATCGTGCTCTCAAGTTTCATGCACGGTCGTGTACAGCTGCCTTTCGGGTCTGATACATATCAAGTTTTTCAGCAATTGTAAATTCTTTGCCACACTGGGTGCAAACCCAGTTGATCAAAAAGGCTCCGACATAATATTCCTTCTCCAGGTGTGGATGATCGCATGGTTTTTTTCCCCAGGCATCCTTTACTTTTTGTGCAACATAGTATTCCATAAAACAATTATTAAGATTATTTCATGACGATTGCAAGTTTGGTTACTCTTGTTTTTTAAATCATAAAGTTAGTTAATTTGTTTTTATTTCGTTTTCGGTAGCTCCCACTCCCATTCTCCCACTACTCTTTTTTCCGCTCCGGGCCTTTATACCATAAAGGCCATTGCACCCTTGTATCATTCTTCCTATCTTTGTTCTGCTAAGTCCCTCTATATGTATCAGAAAGATTATATCCTGCGCATGATTGAGATGCTGGGTGAAATGCTTGCCGGCATTCTGGGGCTAATCAAAAAAGGTGAGTTTGAAAAGGCTGAAGAAAAACTTGAGAACCTCTATTACAAAATGCTTAAGGAGGACTCTGCCTTCTTCAGGGATATACCTGAGAACGAATTGACTGACAGGCTCCTACATCAGCATAATTATAACAATGGCCATCTGGAGGTATTGGCAGAGCTCTTCAATGCCGAGGCAGAGTTATGCCTTGCACAGGGTAATAAACCCGGAAGTCTTGATTATTCGCACAAGTCACTGAAGCTGTTTGAGTTTGTCGATAAGGAATACAGAACCTTCTCGCAGGAACGTACCGACAAGATGGAGTCAATACGGGAAAGGATAAGAACCATTGGAAACGTTTAGCGTCCTGAGTTTTTTTATAAAACATTTATTGCCTTGCGGTCTTGCCCTTCGGGCTGTCTTGAATGTTTGTATTTTTACTTTTGTAATTCCTCAGAATTTCATAAATTAGATAGCACTAATTTTTACAAATATGAAAAAATATCTTCTGTCTTTAATTTTGATTGTTATCCTGAGTTCATGGTCGCTCCAGGACGGGAAATGGCGTCAGTTATTCAATGGCAAGGATTTAACGGGCTGGCAACAGGTTGGTCCGGGTAAATTCGTTGTTGAAGAAGGTCTGCTGAAAACGGTTGGCGGGATGGGCATGATCCTTTATCCTGCTGAAAAATTCAGTAATGTTATTCTCCGGGTAGTCTACAAGGTGAAGGACAATGACTGCAATTCCGGAGTATTTATAAGAATACCTGAAAAACCAGCTGATGAATGGGTAGCTGTAAATAAAGGCTATGAAGTTCAGATTGATAACGGAATAAGACATGTAGGCGGAGATTATCACTGTACGGGGGTTTTGTATTCCCTGACAAAAGCAATGTCTCATCCGCAGAAAAAATCCGGAGAATGGAATACTATGGAAATAACACTTGACGGTCAAAGAACCGTAGTTAATGTCAACGGTGAAAAAGTAACTGATTTCAAAGAAGGGGATCCCGTACCACCTAAAACAAGGAGTTTTGAACCTGAAAGAGGACCAAGACCGGAATCAGGTTATATTGGTTTGCAAAATCATGATTCCCTGTCGACAGTTTATTTCAGGGAGGTTGCCGTCAGACCATTGAAATAACTATAAGATTTAAAGCATCAATCTTTATTTATTTTTGTCTTTATCTGCAATGAACTTAAAACAAAAATATGGCAATACAGCTATGGTAGCAGGCGCTTCAGAAGGCATCGGAGCTGCGTTTGCAACTCGTCTCGCAGCAGAAGGTCTGGATCTTATACTTATTGCCCGCCGTCTTAAGCCATTACAACAATTAGCTGATTTATTGGAAAGTAAATACAAGGTAAAAGCAATGTGCATCTCCATCGATCTGTCAGGTACAGATGCTATACAGCAAATAGAGAAAGCATTGAATGGTCGGGAAATCAGTTTGCTTGTATATAATGCTGCGCTGTCATATATTGGTCCGTTTATTAAAAATTCTGCTGAGAATCACTCTCAGGCAGTTCAGCTTAATATGATAACTCCTCTGAAAATGGTAAGGTTATATGGAGAAAAAATGCTCGAAAAAGGGAAAGGTGCAGTTGTTTTAATGACTTCTCTGGCCGGCTTCCAGGGTAGCGGTTATTTATCGGTTTATGCAGCAACTAAAGCGTTTATCCGGATCCTGGCAGAAAGCCTCTGGTATGAGTGGAAAAACAGTGGTGTCGATGTCATAGCTTGTTGCGCGGGTGCCACGGCAACGCCTGGTTATAAGAATACACATCCTGAAAAGACCGGGTTTTTGACTCCAAGGGTGCTTGAACCGGAAGAAGTGGCAGATGAATGTTTTAAGAAGTTAGGTAAACAACCCTCTTTCATCGCAGGTACGGGAAACAGGTTGGCATCATTCGTTATGCAAAAGATCTTTCCCCGGAAAATGGCTGTTAAAATCATGGGAGATACTACAAAGAAAATGTACAGGTTATAAATTTAGCGGTGTGCGGTGCATGGTCAGCTAGATTAGCATTTAGTGTTTTGAAATCTATTAACCGCAAAGCACGCAAAGGATTAAAACCAAAGGTCGCAAAGAATGTTTTTCTTCGTAATTCCCTTCTGGCATGAGCAAGGGGTGGTTTTTTTAGTATCTTTTTAGTTACACAGAGCTACGCAAAGGTTGCACGGATGGCCACAGAGGGACTTTAAGACAACAAGACGTTAAGACTTTTTGCCTTTTGCCTTTTGCCTTTTAATAGATGAAGGGAATAATCCGGTATGGAACTTTTTTTACATAAGTTTTCCAAAGTTCTCCGTATTTTAATGCACATCGTTTATCGTCGTCTCTCTGGCGCGCAGTTAAAAGAAAAACGTAGTATATAGGATATAACCATGGCCAGATCAGAGAGGGATACCCTGTGCAAAGGATTATACCCGATGCCATTAATATCTCACCTGAATAATTAATATGCCTGCTAAGTCCCCAGAAGCCATTTACCAGCAAGGCATTATTGCCATCCGTAATCGTTTCAGGTACAATCCGTAGAAATGCTCTTCCCGGATCTTTTTTGAAAAAATACTTCTGCAAATTGGCTCCCCGTGATAAAATCCACCCGGATAAAAAAACGATAACATATATCATTAGCAACCAGCCAGGTGTATGAGGATCAGGCAAATCTACCGTAGACCATAAAAAGACCGGATAAAAGTATGGATAAAAGACGATACATCCCCAGCCTAACTTGAATCCGACTCTTTCTGCAAATAAATCATATGTATACAGATGAACTTCTTCGAAGATAAAATAATCAACAATGAAGTAAGTAAGCAACGCTGTCGAAAGAAGGATTCCGGTTGAAGACTGATCTCCATACAACTTCAAATGGTGAGCAGCAAAACTTAATGCATTCAGTTCCAGCATAGTTGCTCCAGTCAGATACAACCACATTTTTGCATCTGCTATCCCACCCCGGAACTGAAGGTTTTCTATTCTGCCAAAAAACAGATCTGACAGGAAAGATTTCCTTACGGGGGGATAATTCAGTACAACTGCCAGTGAAAAAAGGATACCTGCTAAAAATGCACCGGCCAACCCATACCACCTGTAATTGTATAGCCAATCAAATGGAACTATGTCAAAATATCCCAATAAAAACCATAATAAAACCAGGGTGAAGAACACAAGGATGCCATTAAGATGATATCTCATTTTTTCTGTAGAATTTATCTTATTTATATATCCGGTCACCCATCTTCCCGGCAACAATGTATTCAGAATGAAGATCATAACAGAGACAATAATCGGAGCTAAAAAGCCAAGGGTTCTATCCATAGCAAAAAGTTATGACTTAAAAATAAAATAAAAACCTTAATTAATTAGTCAAACCGGATAAAATAGTACCAAGAGAATGTCTTTCTCACCTGGTTCACTTGTCCAGGAGTCTTGAGTTATGTCCTTTCTTGCACTTTAATAGTCTCGAAGAGTCTATGTTTAAATAGTTATGTAACTTTGGAAATTATAATACAATAATTATGAAAAAAGTAGTGATTAAACCTTTTAATGTAGTTGACAATACTCCTTTGCCGGAAATGTCTGTTGATCAGATCCCTACTGATGGAGATCCACTTGAAATCGACAGAGAATTATACTATGTCTGTGAAAACATTAACAAACAACAATCTGATTCTCTAATAATTGGGGTGATCCCGCTGGTTGTAAAAAATCCGGCTAAAGTTTTAAACATTGAAAATTATATCCAGTGCTTATCAATAGCTCACAGAAAAGTACAATTTAAAAATGCCAGGGGGATTTGCGACATCGAAAACTGCGATGAGATGATTATAATGTAAGATCAGTCATGCGGTCTTGCGGTCCTCAATATTGGATATTCGGGGCTTATTCATCTGGTTAAGTGTTAAGCGTTTTCTCCCCCTCTTCTATTCATGTTTTACATCTTGTTCTTAAGAGATAGCTTCCGAAGAGGCTTATTAACCTTAATAGTAGTAAAAACAACTGCAAGCGTCATAATACCACCGAATACTACCGAAGGTACCAGACCCATTAATTTAGCAGTAACACCCGATTCAAACGCACCTAACTCATTCGATGACCCGATAAAGATGCTGTTTACAGAGGCAACCCTGCCACGCATTTCATCAGGGGTGAAAAGCTGAAGAATGGTTCCTCTTATAACAACACTTACATTATCAAAAGCCCCACTGAGGATTAACAGTAATCCAGATAAAATGAAACTTCTGGAGAGACCGAAACCTATCATACAAAGACCGAAACCAAGGACACATATAAAAAGTATTTTTCCTGTTTCTCTCATAGGCGGACGAAACATGAGGACGAATGCCATAAATGCAGCTCCTATTGAAGGACAGGCTCTAAGCAAACCCAGACCCTGAGGTCCGATGTGCAAAATATCTGATGCAAATACCGGAAGCATTGCAACTGCTCCACCGAACAGCACAGCAAACATATCGAGTGTAAAAGCTCCAAGTAATTCCGGAGTTTTAAAGACAAAGTTTATCCCGCTTCTTATACGAGTAAATACACCTTCATCTGTTTCAACTACTTCATGCCTGCCGATTTTTATCAGCATTATCATAAAGAACGAAAACGTATATAAAGCCAATACAAGTGAATAAGCCGGTATAATTCCCCAAAACCCATAGATAAGGCCTCCGATTGCCGGTCCCATTACTGCTGCAACCTGCCAGTTGGCGCTATTCCAGGTAGCTGCATTTGCGTATAAATTTCTTGGGACAAGCTGGCCTAAGAGTGCAACCTGGGCAGGACCTAATATTCC
>PLML01000166.1:0-6367 GCA_003141525.1 Bacteroidales bacterium | reverse complement strand
AGTAAAAGAGTGGTATAATTAATAATTTTACGCCGGTTCCATAAATCAATATAATGTCCGGCAAAGAGAGATATACTCACCTGCGGAATAACCTCAGCCAGACCAATAAAGCCCAGCCAGAGAACATTGTGAGACAAAGCATATACCTGCCATCCTACAATAACCGACTGCATAAGGCTAGCCATCGTCATAAAAATACGATAGGACAGATAAAACCGGAAGTCCTTAATGTGTATTACTGCAAATGCTTTACCGGAAAACCACTTCATATCAATTTATTTTCGCGGGTAAAAGTGCAAAGAAATTACGAATCAGTAATGATTTACAATAAAAACTATGTACTATAAGCCGAAAGGTTTGTGGTTTCAAGTTGAAAATCAATTAATCACCGGATTAAATGCTAAATCAACTTTTTTCTTACCTTTCCTGCTGAATTGAAGAATGTTATTCATCCTGCTGACTTAATGTGCCTTACATAAAAATTAAAACAACATAAGAATGAAAACGATCTCACTCCTCTCTTTATTAATCATTTTCACTGCCTGTGTACAGGAAAATAAAACTGCTTCCAATAAGTTAAATGCCGGGTCAGAATTACCGGGAACCAGTAATTTGAAGGAACCTTCAATTATACGTGATACGCAGATAGTTTCAGTTGTTAATCCTCTTATCACGGAAAAGAGGATCACCGTTGGAGGAGCCAATGCCGATATGCATGGTTATACCTCTGAGGCAATCCAGACTGCTATCGATGCTTTACACAATTCCTGCAACAGCGGTACCGTTGTACTTTTACCCGGAACCTACGACATTATTGCCCCGGTAAAACTTTATGATAACATGTCCCTTGTCGGGTCAGGTCCAAATACAATATTAAAGAAATGCAAGGGTTTCCGGTCCCCTTTTGCACTTGATGCTGACTACGGTGAACTTCAGATCACTGTTGCCGATGCTTCGGGTTTCAAACCTGGAATGGGTGTTGCTGTCTATGACGATGGTCAGCGATCGGGATGGGACCTCACAACAGCTAAGATAACGGGAATAAAAGGCAACATAATCTACATCGATGATTATCTCGTTCGCGATTATCATGCCGACAAAAAAGGTACTGTATCGAACAATTGTTCGGTGATTGCCGTCGTAAACGCGGAGAATGTCAGGATCGCCAATCTTACTGTTGAAGGCAGCAGGGAAAGCAATGATATGATCGACGGTTGCCGGGCGGGAGGAATCTACCTTCACAAAGTACATAAGGCAATTGTTGAAAATATCACAGTTAAGAACTTTAATTGCGATGGCATCAGCTGGCAGATAACTGAATATGTAACTGTGCGCAACTGCGAAGTTTATGGGTGTGCGAACAGCGGATTGCACCCGGGAACCGGGTCTCCTTTCACCCTTATTGAAGGGAATAACAGTCATAATAATGACGGTTACGGACTGTTTGTATGCTGGCGTGTACGAAACGGGAATGTCACGAATAACAGTTTTCATAACAATGGCATTAATGGCATTAGTACAGGTCATAAGGACACCGATATGCTATATGCAGATAATCATATATATGAAAACGGCTCGGACGGAATTCAACTGCGTGGGGAGTTGACTGATAATGCACCTCACAGGAGCATCTTTAAAAACAATCTAATCGAAAACAACGGGATTAAAGAAAAAGGATATGGAATATCGGTGAACTGTAAAGCAAAGGGTGTAGTACTTGAAGACAATATTATCCGTAATACAGGAAGCGGGAAGCAGGTGGCTGCATTGTTGCTGACCGCAAATAGCCTGCCGGTCGAATTGAAAAACAATAAGATCAGCGGACACCCTGAAACGAAGTAGACACAAAAAGACACAGGGACTTTCAAACAATAAGACTAAGATCCAATTTTAAATTGAACTATTATCAATTCTCCGAAAGCGCTTGAAATTATTTGCACAAACGGACTCTTTTATTTAATTTTCACGAATTAATCTACAATATTAAATGAGATTATTTCTTTCATACTTAATAGTCTGCTGATGAAAAATTTTTCACTTGATAAAAGTAAGATCAAAGTTCTTTTATTGGAAGGGATCCACGAGAATGCCAGCATCTTCTTCAGGGAAAATGGCTATACCGATGTTGAATGCCTGGATGGAGCTCTATCCGGTGATGAGCTGGAAAGAAAATTGCAGACTACGCATATAATAGGTATCAGAAGCCGTACTGAGCTTCGTAAAGACCTGCTGCTCAAGACTCCTAAACTATTTGCTATCGGATGTTTCAGCATAGGCACAAACCACGTGGATATTCAGGATGCCAAAATGCTGGGCGTACCTGTATTTAATGCCCCTTTTTCAAATACCCGTTCTGTTGCGGAACTAGTAATAGCCGAGTGCATCATGCTTATGCGGGGCATACCTGAAAAAAATGCGCTGGCTCACAAAAAAATTTGGATGAAATCATTCAATAACTCGGTGGAAATAAGAGGTAAAACACTTGGGATTATAGGTTACGGACATATAGGATCACAGGTATCAATCCTTGCCGAAAGTCTTGGCATGAACATTATCTATTATGATATTGAAAAGAAACTCAGCCTGGGCAATTCCAAACCTGTACCAACTTTGAATTACCTTTTAGAAGCCTCAGATACCATTACTGTTCATGTTCCATTAACGGAATTAACAAAGAATATGATCTCAAGCGATCAGATTGCCCTCATGAAAAAGGGAGCATGTCTGATCAATGCATCCCGTGGTCATGTTGTTGACTATAAGGCAGTCGCTGAAGGACTCAGGTCGAAACACCTGGCCGGAGTGGCAGCTGATGTTTTTCCAAAAGAGCCTTCCTCGAATGATAAACCATTTGAGATTGATCTCCAGGATTTTGATAATGTAATTCTTACACCCCATATAGCCGGCAGTACTCTCGAAGCGCTGGCCAATATAGGACTGGAGGTAGCTGAAAAGCTTGTAAGATACAGTGACACAGGTTCCACTATCGGTGCAGTAAACTTCGTCGAGATTGCGCTTCAGGCTAATTCCTCCAAACAACGTTTTTTACATATTCATAAGAATGTTCCCGGTGTTCTGGGCGAGATAAACCACTATTTTTCTTCAAGGGGTATTAATATTTCAGCCGAATACCTGCAGACTGATGCAGACCTGGGTTATGTTATCCTGGAAACTGACAGTGAACTTGATGCTTCAGTTCTTAAAGATCTGAAGAATATTCCTCATACTATACGAGTCAGGATCTTATATTAGCTCTGTAAAATCCTGGGGGCAAAAGATCCTACTTCCCCCCCGGAGGACAATTCTTCCTTAAGTAGCTGGTATAAAGAGTTGCCAGGTGAACAAACGTGCCTTCTCCTTCTGAAATACTATGAGTGCGGTTCGGATAGGCCATAAACTGAAATTGCTTATTGTATTTGATCAGCTCATTGAGAAGCATTTCGGCATTCTGATAGTGAACATTATCATCACCGGTTCCATGGATATACAACAGGTTTCCTTTCAGGTTTTTTGCATAGGTTATCGGTGATCCTTTTATATAATCATCCATGTTTTCCTGTGGTAGCCCCATATAACGTTCCTGGTAAATATTGTCGTAAGTGAGCTCATTGACCACAGCAGCTATTGCTATTCCGGTTTTGTATATCTCAGGGTACTGGAACATCAGGTTCAAGGTGGCAGATCCTCCTCCACTCCATCCCCACACAGCAATTCTTTCAGGATCAACAAAATCCCATTTCAAAATTTCTTTGGCGGCCATTGCCTGGTCGTGGATGTTGATCTGTCCTATTTTTTTATAAATTGATTTTCTCCATGCTGCTCCTTTCGGTGCAGGTGTACCCCTGTTGTCGAGTGAAATGTAGATATACCCATCTTTAGCCATATCTCCCATGTAGAGGAAGTTCCGGAATCTGCCAAAAGAATCTGTCACAGTAGCTTCGGCAGGTTCGGTGTATACATAAAATACCACTGGATATTTCTTTGCCGGATCAAAGTTCAGAGGTTTTACAATCCATCCATCCATTTCAACACTGTCAACCGTTTTAATTTTGAAGAATTCGACAACAGGCTTAACCTTAAGTGAATCGAGCCTGGCGGTAATACTCTCTTTTTCATTTAAGGGTTTCTGATTGGCTACAGTGATAAATTCTCGTGCCGGACGGGTAAAACTGTTTGAGAATGAATGAGCAGCATATTTACCATTGGGTGAGAAGGAATAACTATGAGTTCCCTTTAAAGATGCCGGACTTATTAATTCGGCTTTACCTTTTCCATCCAGCCTGGTTCGGTACAGATAGTTCTGTGTTGCATTGTCGGGAGAAGCCATAAAATATACGTACCCTTTTTTCTGGTCGACATATGTTATGTCAGAAAAATCAAACTTGCCATTTGTAACAAGTATTTCCGGTTTCCCTTCGAGAGATACCTGGTACAAATGCCTCCAGCCATCTTTTTCAGAATCCCATAGAATACTTTTTGTTTCATTCAACCAGATAAAATTATTGGTAAAGTCAATGGAATAAGGGTTTCCGGGCTGATAGATATCTACCCAGGCCTTATCGGTTTCTTCCTCAATAACCCTGGAATTACCGCTCACAGTTTCAGAAATATAGAGTTTGCTGGAGTTCTGTTTACGATTAAGCTGCTGAATCAGCAGATTATCAGTTGAAGGGATAAACTCCACTCTTACGATATAGTTTTGAGCGGGGTCGCCCGGGATCTTCATCCATGTGATTTTGGTATCTTCAATATTTACAAAGCCTACCCTGCAGGACGAAGGTTTTTCTCCCACTTTAGGATATTCAATAGGAATGACACGGGAGTATATGGAATCGGTGTTGTTAATCAGGTAGTATTTTCTGATGCTGCTTGCGTCAATCTGCCAAAAGGCAATTTTTTTACTGTCGGGACTCCATCGAAATCCGTCACGGCATGCAAATTCTTCTTCATAAACCCAGTCGAATGTACCATTGATAAGTGTTATAGAACCATCATGTGTCAGGGCATTAATTTTTGAAGTAGCCAGGTCTTCAACATAAATATTGTTACCACTTACGTAAGCGACAGATTTTCCATCGGGAGAAAATTTGGCAAACATTAATGAAGATGGGGGAAGAGATTTTCCCAACTGACTTAGTGAGCCTGATTTCCTGTCAAGCATCCAGTAATCACCTTTCGAATTCAGTCTCCAGACTCTTTTGGTATTTGTAAACAGCAATACTTTTTGCTGGTCGCCAGAAAACGAATAGTAACTGAATTGAAGCGGGTTCGTACTTCTCATGGGAGCAAGCTGTTGTTTTGATACTATCACTACCGGCTTATTATCAGGCAGTGTGTACTGGACGAGTTCATTTTTTTCAAGCTTATAATAGGAATTCCCATCAACCGACCACCTTATATCCCCTACCTGAGAAGTGGCAATTAATGTAATGAAGAGAATCATTACAGAGATCACAAATACTCTTATTCCTGTTCTGTTTTTGATAGAAATTTCAGATTTAAGCATATTTAAAAGGTTCTAAGACTGATCAGAATATATTTAAGGTTAACGTCTTCTTTTAAGGCTCATTCAGGAGTATTTTCTATTTAATGATTTTATATTATCACTCTCAAGAGGATGCCGGGGAGCAATAATTGACATCTCCCCTCTTAAAACATTAAATAGCTCCGGAAGCTGATCTAATCCGGACTTAAGAAGGAATCTTCCGATTTTTGTAATACGTGGATCATCTTCTAACTCAGATCCTGTGCTATCCATTTTAGATTCCAGATAGTAACTTTTCCGTTCGGCATTTAAAAACATTGTTCTGAATCTGCGGACCTTGATCTGACGACCTCTCCATCCGATTTTAGAAAGTTTGCTTATTATCGGACCTCGCGACGTAAGCTTTATAAGAACACCTAAAATAATGAATACAGGCGATAAGACAACAATCATCAAAAGAGCAATATTAATATCAGTTGTTTTCTTTATTGCGAGAGCATAGGAATTATTCGGAATGTTGATAAAACTCAGAAATTTACCATCTGCAATATCTGTTTTGACAGCGCTTGATATACTTGCTTTTTGAAAGGTAGATTTTAGTCTGAAGGTTACTCCAAGATCCTGACATGTAGTGAGGATTTCCCTTATTTTAGCCGCATCAGGATTTTCTTTTAAATAGAGAACTTCATCAACGAAATCCACCTCTATTAAATCTCCTATTATTCCGGAAAACTTTTCTGGTAGTATAATCGAAATGTTTTCATATTTAGCTTTAACCAAAGCAGAATCAGTGAATATTACTACAGTTTTGTATCCTAATTTTTTATTTGATAAAAGATTTTCTATAAAAGCCACAGAAAAATCGTCGGCGAATATGATAAC
>PLML01000014.1 GCA_003141525.1 Bacteroidales bacterium | reverse complement strand
GGCCGGCAGCCCTATTGACTCTGTCCCGGCAGCAGGATCGGGACGGGTGCCACAAGATTTAATAAGTTGGTTAAACTTTCTTCTCATAGACTTTGGGGCTGATTGAGAAGTTGTCCGGGCTGCCGACCGTGGCCGCCGAAGCCGATTCAGTCCAGATGTTACAAATTTGTCAGGATGTGGCAATCGGCGAAGGCGACAGCCAATTAATTAATAGCACCGTCCGTGTTATGGTCAGTTTTTTAATCGGTCATTCTGTCTTTGTATTGAATTCAACAGTGCAATCGTCAGGAATCTTGGATATTAAAGCAAAATTTAAGCTAACACCTAATATTGAAACACAAGTTCCAGAATATTTTTTGATAATAATATTATATGTGATTTTCGTTCGATTCGAATTAATCAAAATGGATTTATTAATTGAATCACACGCTCCGAATGAAGTGAATATACCAATCAAAGAATACTTACTAAAATCAATTGGTTTCAATGTTGCTGTATCGCAATTTATGTTTGGGTTATATGGATAAATTCTTAATAAATTTGCAAATTCTTTGTAGGAATTCTCATTTTTTATGACAAATCCATTATTATTTAAATTTGAAGGTGAAAAGCAAGTGATACAGTTAAATAATTCCCCGGGATTTATGTATTTGACATCTACAAGGTTTGAAGGATTATTATTCTCTTTTTTACAAGAGATAAAGAAAAAGGCCAAAACAACTAAAAAAAGCAATTTTTTCATAATCTTAAGTGTTTAGGATAAACAAAGTTAACAAATACTGTACCATTTGTTTTATGAGATCTTTGTCAGTCTCAATCGATAAGCAGGGATTGTCTTGTTATACGAAATTTGTCAAAGTAATTAATCCTGATAAATGGATAGTGATTATCTCGGTTAAATGAAATTGCTTTTTCAGTTATGGTTAGTGTTTTTAAGATTGCCTAACGTGCAGGGAATGTTCACATTAACCATAACGGCTCGGCGGTTTAATTAGTTGGCGTCCGTGTCGCGGTGGCGTGGTTTTTGCAAGTCCTGGTAGATGGACGAGCACTCACTAGTCACGATGAAACTGTCTTGACGGTACCAAGTCCTGATAAACGGAAGTGAGGTTTTGTGTCATGATAAAATAGTCAAGATGGCGAGCAAAAAACAAGGNNGCAAAAAACAAGGCACCAGCGCATCGGCCCGCAGCCCTATTGACTTTGTCCCGGCAGCGGGAGTAGTCCGGGTGGCACATGATTTAATAAGTGGTTTAAATTTTTCTCTCATAGACTTTTGAGTGCGATGATAAAATAGTCAGGGTTGCAAAAGGCAATCGAGTAGGTAAGGGGAGTTTCATCCCAAACCTCTCACAGAACCGTACGTGATACTCTCGCATCATACGGCTCTTCAGTTAATACTCTACCAGGTCGAATCCTCCCGTTCTCACAGTTGTTCTATTTAGCAGTATATTAAGCTGCTACCCCCTTCGCTCCACTCCCATTACAGGAGCTTCATCACTACTACGAAGTAGTCTGCCATCTTGCAGAACGTCGGTATTTGGCCTCACAGGTGTTTACCCTGCTTGTGCCTTTCCCTTGTGTTTCCTCATTTCTGCAAGACTTCCCTAGTTCCATAACTATGCCTGAATAGAACTCATGCCTTCTTTATGACGTCAGCTATGTGGCCAGTAAGCAGGTTACCGCCACACTCTTCCCCCAGTATTAATGAACCGGTAGTTTTGACTGAAAGTACGGTTTTCACGACACCTCATCGAAGGTTCACTTTCGTTCATCTTTTCTATTCTTACCTAATCCTTCCAACAGGACATTTTCCCTATTCCGTTCAATACCGCCCGGTCACCCGGGAAGCACCGTAGGGCGATTTGCTGGTCTCGCCTGTACAATACCAGCGGGGGGCCTTCCCCCATCATAGTTACAGCATTGATTCCGATCTTTGGTCGGTCTCATTCAAGGCACACATTAATTAAACCGACAGAGTTAGCGTTTCGTTTTTTTAAGTTTCAATCGTTATCTCAGGCTCAATAATTTGCTTTAAAGTTTTCATTGTTTCAATGATACTAATATTCAATCTAGTGTCAATAGGTTGNNTTTTTCCTAATACTAGTCCTCGTAAATTCAATTTCACCAATAGTCTTCATTTTTTTCACTTTTGAACCTAGTTTATGGAAACTGTATATATAGAATCCGATGAGTGGGATAAAGATTATCAATAATAATACCATGCGCATTTTAAGAGCCATAAGAAATATTCCAAAAATTAAGCCAATTATTGGAGATAAAACAGCATATAATATAATTTGTCGTCTTACCTTTTTCCCAACAATCTTTGGATCAAAATGGTCAATCTGATAAATTCTGAAAGTGCTCATGTATATGAAAATAAATACTAAAGTATATGTCGAATCAAGGTGGTCTGGTAATCGAGGAGTTGTCTCGGAGACTAGTATTTATGAACGCTAACGGGAGTCTGTCTAATAACTAAGTTGAACGCTTCTTATCCTTGGGTACCTATCCGAACAATTCATCAAATAATCGATTCTGGGAGACTTAATTTTAGTTATTAGACAGTCTGACGGCCCGGCGGAATGGGTTGCCATCTGTGTCAGGGTTGAAATGCGTTTCATAGCACCGTCCGTGTTAGGCGTTCGTAGCAATTTTTTTGAGTCATGGTGTAAAACTGTCCCTGTAGGATTGATATAGGTTTTTAGCCACGTTTACTTACAACATAGATTTTATCCAATTCTTTTGATAATTCTATTGCTTCAGCTATTATCTGCTCAGGATAATCATTAATCTCAAGAATCTTGATTGCATTTCTGTTTTTTAATTTTCCTTCCTTAAGTTTAAAGTCAAAATCAACAGTTTTATCCTCCACCTGCTCACTAAAATGGTACAGGTTATAGGTATCCTTAAGCAGTTCAGCTAATTCAATGTCATGTGTGGATACAAAAACTATATTGCTTTTATTATTCAGATATGATAAAACTGCCCTTCCAGCCGATATACGCTCAATGGTATTCGTCCCTTTGAAAATCTCATCAAGTAAAAACAAATTAGATTCTTTGCTTTGACTTTTTTCAATCATTTCTTTAATCGTGAGTACTTCCTCAAAATAGTAGCTTTTATCATTCATTAAATTATCACTTAATCTGATCGCTGAAAATATTTTCAACCGGGGAAAACAAAATTGTTTGGCAAAGCATGTGTTTATCGTTAGGCCAGTTATTATGTTAAGCCCAATTGTTCGAATAAAGGATGTCTTCCCAGACATATTAGATCCGGTTAAAAGAATTGAATTGCCATCAACCTGAATTGAGTTTGATACACAGTTTATTATCAGTGGATGATATATTTCTGTAGCATCAATAGTTTTATGATTATTCTCAATTTGAGGTAAGCAAAAAGACTTAAGCCCATGCCTTAAGGATGATATAGAAACTAGAGAGTCTACATACCCGACAAAAGAATAAACATTTTCAATTTCTCTTCTTTTGGTATCCAATTGCTTCAAAACTCCAAACAAAAGAAGAGGTTCTAGTAGAAATAATGCCTTAAATAACTCGAGAAAAGTCAAAAAGGCAGTTCCTACATCAGTTTGAACTTCTACCTCGAGCTTAAAAAGTGACATATGACTCCTAACCTTTTCAATACTACTTATTGATTCCGGCACATCTTCATTTATTTCTTTTAGTATTTTGCACTTTAATAGCTTTTTAGCTACTCGGGTTAATATTAGAAGTTGAGGAATTGTCCCTAAATATTCATAAAGGTTTTGTTTATTCCAGTAATGAATACCCAAATTAATAATCATCACTCCCAATAAGACAAAGAAGAATTGTGGAGTAAATGGTAGCAGCAATATCGACATCAGACTAGAAAAGGATAAAAGTGGAATTATAAAAAACCATTTAGGCTTCTTAAGATGTTCATCCTGAAATAATGTTGTTATAAAATAAGAACTTTCTCTTGTTAAATTGTCTAACTGAAGTTGAAGATATAATCTCAGATTTGAATCATCTGTTATCTTTTGAATGAGTTTCTCTTGTTCAATGAATTTTTCGCCATTTGAAGGAATTGTCCTTAAAGTGTTATACAGAAATTGTTGTCCTATTTTTGAAGTAGTTCTGTCTACAAACATGAATAATTCATTAAAATCTAAATCATTACAGGTTTTATCAGACAAAATTTGGAAAACCCCTGTATGGTCCTTGTTTCTGAAATATTTTTCTATGGTGTCAAAGTAGAATGAATCATTTTTCACATTGCCAAAGGATTCAATTAATCTTTGCCTAATTTTCTTTTTAGTTTCAAACACCATAATTTGGCTACTATTATGTCAATGGAGTATAAATATTCAAGATCAGAGGATAACTGATTAATTTCAGAATGAAAAGCCTATCGCTTCAACAGGATTCATTTTAGCTGCAGCATACGCAGGGGCATATCCTGCCACTATACCGATAATTCCGGAAATGAATACTGCCAGAAAAACATTAGCTACTGTAAGGTACATATTCAGATCATACAAGTAATTTATAACAAGAGTGGCAATAAATATCATTAAAACTCCAAGCAATCCGCCAATTACTGAAAGAAGAACTGACTCAACAAGGAACTGTTGAAGAATAAAAAATCTTTTTGCCCCGAGAGCTTTCTGAATGCCTATAATATTGGTGCGTTCCCTGACGGAAACGAACATAATATTTGCGATCCCGAACCCGCCGACGAGAATTGAAAATCCACCTATGATCCAACCACCTATATTAATTCCAACAAATACAGCATCAAACCCCTGGGTCAACATGCTTGGTTTATTTACTGAAAAATTATTAATTTCTTTTGGTTGTAACCTTCTTGCTGCCCTCAAAATCATTGTTGTCTCATCGCTTAATTCCTGAGTAGCAATTCCGGGTTTTGCTTTGATCATAAGTGTGGCATCCAAAAAATAATTCTTCATATTTATGAAGGTTTTGCCGAAATTTAGTGGAACCAGAGTCATTTCATCCAGGCCGTTATCAGTGATTCCACCTTTACCCTCCTTTTTAAATACACCTATGATATTTGTTTTTTTTCCTGCAATTGTAATCTGGTTACCTACGGGATTGTTCTTTTCAAATAATCTTTCTGCTATCACAGCACCAATAATTGCTACATTTTTCCCGGAAGCCGATTCTTCAGGCGAGAAATAACGTCCGTTTTCGATATCAAAGGATCTGATATTCTGGAAATCATGTGTGACTGCATCAATCCTGATATCGCTGGCAAGGTTCTTATGATATTTTATCTGTTCTGGCTGTTCGATGGACAGACAGGCAAAATTTGATTTTGTAGATTTATTCAGAACAGACTGATAATCATCTTTAGAAATTACTGGCCATTTGATTATATCCCACCATGCCAAGTTGCGATCGAAAGACCAAGGAAATTTCTGTACATATAGTACATTATCGCCCAATGTTGAGA
Organism: Bacteroidales bacterium; assembly: GCA_003141525.1. Lineage (GTDB taxonomy): Bacteria > Bacteroidota > Bacteroidia > Bacteroidales > VadinHA17 > LD21. The sequence goes on along the minus strand of PLML01000014.1, from coordinate 1,749 downwards.
TACTATCGTGAATTGATTTCTGCATCCAGTCGAGCACCGTGAAAACAGAAATTATCGAAAAAATCCCGATTGTAATTCCGAAAAGTGAAAGGAAAGTTCTTAACTTATTAGCTACAACAGAGTTAACAGCAAATATGAAACCCTCTTTAAAAAGTCTGAAAAACATTTTACAGTTTTTAATCAATATTTTTTAAAAGGCTAAGACAAGTAAAAAAACTGATTTTTTCATAATCTTAGATATCAGAGATATACAAAGTTAACAAAATCTGCACAATTTATTTTATAAGATTTTTACCAATGCCAATATATAATCAAGGACTATGCTTTTCATAGCATTGTCCTTGTTAAGTGGTCGTAGCAGATTAAAATATTATAGAAAAAGATATACTTAGATATTAAGCCAAAGCTTTTGTCCAGATTTGAAGTTTTACTCTGCTTTTTTAAAAGTGTCAAAAGTAAATATAAAGACTGAGCCAAAAATAAAAATGGTTAATAGAGCAGCCCATCTCAGAGGTGTCATCCCAAAAGCATTTTTTAATGCAAAGAGGATTACATAAATACCAACAAAGGCTAAAGCAACAATAACTCTTCTTTTAAAATTAAAAGTGAGTTTCTTGTTGCAATTTTTACAATTCCATTCTAAAAAACGGAACTTGAAAAGTACTTGATTTCTATATTCAGGTACTGAATATTTGTAATTACAATGTGGGCAAGTTCTTACATCCATGTTAGCTGTTTTATAATAATCAAGGTATGAAGAGGTTAAAAGTAAATATACTAAATTTTCTTTAAACCGTTATGTGGCGTAGATTTTAAGGTCCCAATAAAGAAGCAGGATTTGTCACGTTTTGAAGATTTTTTAGATGGCTGATTCCTGGTAGACATGCGAAATTTAAGTGCCATGAAAAATTCTCTAAAGCTTACAGGTCGAGGACTTGAGAGCTATGCCACATAACGGTCTGGTAGTTTAATTGAGTTGCCGTCCGTGTCAGGACTGGGCTTTTCATAGCACCGTCCGAGTTAGCAGTAGAATTTATTCCCAATAATTGGTCAATTTAATCTTATCTTAACTATAAGATATATCGATAATTTCAAAAACAATATCTTTCTTAACTTGTTTTAAAATAACTTTGTCTCCAATTTTTTTACTTATTAATGCCTTAGCTATAGGTGATATAAAGGAGACTTTCCCTTTGGAAATATCTGCTTCATCAACGCCGACAATTTGAAAAGTCTGAATATTTGTGGACGCTTCTATTTTGAGAGTTATCATTGCACCGAATCTTATTTCATTTTGTGGTTGTTCGTTTAGATTAACTATTTTGGCTTCAACAATTCTGTTATTCAATAGTTGTAATTTTGCATTAATATAGTTTAACGCGATTCGTTTCTCATTCTCGTTGGCATTATTCAGATTGTTCTTTTTGTTGAGAAGCATCTGTTTCTCAGCCAACAGTTGATTCATACCAAATGGGGTAACAAAGTTTGTCACTCCTTCTGGTAAATATGCCCTCTGCGGTACTCTCGGAACTTCTTCTTGATCGTCTTCTTTAACAAATCCTCTGCTCATAGCTAATAATTTTAATCATAGTCTTCTTTTTAGGTAGTATAAATTTTGAGTCAACCTTTTTCAAAACGAGACAGGATCATTTTTACTGCTAACAGCCGGCGGTTTGGTGAGTTGGCATCTGTGTCAGGACTAAACTTTTCATAACACCGTCCGAGTTAGGTTTTGAGGTTTTAAAATTG
>PLML01000001.1 GCA_003141525.1 Bacteroidales bacterium | reverse complement strand
CTGCTTTGTCTGTCTTGCGACCAGGAACATTGTTGATATGTCTGGCATTAACGACAATTAAATTTAATGAATAAGCACGTAAAACGTGTAAAACAGGTTTCCAGTAAATGCCTGTGCTTTCCATCATTCCATCGGTTACTTTAAGTCTTTGGAGCCATTCGCCTAATTCATTCAAAGAACTTGTTGNNCCCATATAATTTGTGTTTGATTCGATATCAAACGCAAATTAAAAATTTTCATCAGTGTTTATGATTTGCAAAATCATGATTGTATACTTAAAAATTAATCACTCGTTCTCGTATTAATGCATAAAAGTATTATCCATATTTCCTCTCAAACCAGCAATATACCCTCTACAATGGTAATAATATCCTTCACGAATACTTTTTTTGTGAATTTTCCAAATAAAATGAAGAGTTTGAATAAAAAAGTGATAAAATGTCTCAACAATTGTATGTAAAATGCTGTAATGTTTCTTTGCTAAATAAACATGATTCCTTGCAATTAAGAAGCAGACAAATGGAAGACGAAATTCTCTTCCTTTAATATTAATATGTTGATGCCATGCTATAGCTTCTTTCGTCACTCCAAGCTTGTACCCTAATTTATTTGCTCTAATAGAGTTATCTCGTTCATCACCATACATAAAAAGTTTTTCATCTTGTAGTCCAACTTTTTCATAGTATTCTCTTTTTGACAAGTTCATTCCTCCCATAACATATGATACAATTCTGAATGAATCATGCACTTTATTAATATTTTCGTTCTTGTTGCAATATGTTTTCCTACCATATTTTGTTATATTTACTCCATAACATTCAATAATATTAGAATCTTTTTTTAATAATATTGTACCCACCATGCCTAATTTATCATCTGAATACAAGTAATTGTATAATTTTGTCACAGAATCCTTCTTAAGTTTAATGTCATTTCCTAAAAGCATAATTGCCTCCACTTTTTCATCTTCCAACGCTTTTCTAATTCCATCATTGAAGGCACCAGTACAGCCTCCATTATTTTTTCGTTCTATAATTAATGAATCTTTAAAATAGGTTTTTACTTCTTGAAGGTAATCTGGTAAAGAGCCATTATCCACAATTATGTGCACATAAAACTCATATTTATACTCTTCGTAATATTCACACCATTCTTTAAATTTATAACCATCATTATAAGTTATAGTAATTGCTGCTACTTTCATTTTATTTTATTTTATTTTATTTTATTTGATTTTACTTTTTATTTGAATAGTTATAACAAAGTCGAATTAATTGCCGTAATGGAGATTTATCAAAGACTAGAAACGACAATATCAGGATTGAAACGACAATTAATTTTATCGACATATCTGAAATAAAAATTGTTATTACCATCATTGTGACAAAATATATGCATGAAAGAAGAAATGATAATGATTTTAAACGTACTCCTAAAACTACAATCACAACAACAACATGATATAAGACTGTAATAATACCACCTATCAATTTTGCTAATGCCATTCCATTTGCTCCATAACCTGCTCCAATATACATTAACGGAAATATGATTAATACATCTATAGTCATAATAATAGCTAATATTTTCTGCCGATAGGATGAAGACAAGACATTTGCAAGTATTAAATCAAAGCAAAGTATTACGCCAAGCCATGCTTGGTAATTAAATACGAGTATCGATTTATTATACGCACTGCCAAAAAACAAGGGTAACCATATGCTACTTGTGACAGTAAGAAGCATCGCGATAGTCGAACCTAAAATAAGCACTAAGGTAAATCCCTCTGCCAACATGGTGTTAAATTTCTCTTTGTTTATTTGATAGAGTTCTGTCATAAATGGGAATATTGCCCTTAAACCTGTTGAAACTACCATTGTTATGGGCAATACAAAGCGATTTCCAACAGAATAAAAGCCAACTTCTGAAGCACCACTATGCCCATTCAATAACAACAAAGGTACTTGATCGCTAAATGCACCAACAATTCTCATCCATAAATAGGGCATACTCATGAATAAAATAGCTTTATAACTGATAATCGTGGTTTCATGGTTCGGCCCAATAAACTTATTAAAACTAATTCCAATATATGCCAAACAGCGTATGAGATATATGAGGGAGTAAACCAGTAATATCAAATTTACGTTTATCTTGCTCGCCGGCAATAAAACAACAATTATTAACCAGCAACTAGCAGCACTGATAGACAAAATCGTTGTAAACTTCGTAACGAAATGGCCAAAGGCTATGCTTTCGGCCAGATCGGAAATAAGTGTGGCAAAAACAATAACCGATGTGCCAATAAATATAGTTTCGTGAGTTTCTTTGGTATACAATAGATATCCAAAAAGCACTAAAAGACTCAGAATTAATGAAGTAATCCTAATGGGTAAAACAATCTTAAAAATACTTCTGGTGGCATTGGGCTGCAAAGTCACTTCACGAATGATGACCTGATTTGCGCATGTATTAATTGCAAAAACAGAAAATAAAGAAGCTAATGCAAAAATGGCACTCAAGGTCCCAAACCTGTCAGGGGACATCTTTCGTGCCAGGAACATAAATATAAGGAAACTGATTACTGTTTGAGAAATATCAGAAAGTAAAAGATAAGTCCAGTTTTTAATTAATGTGGTTTTATTTTTTTTTATAACCATTTGTGGCGATCATTAGATTTTCTCCAATTAGAATGCTTACTCTTCATTGGAAATAAAACAGTTTTGCTTTTTCATTTAAATTAATTATTTCTCTTTAAGAGTTATTAACTATAAGTTATAATGCGGATACATCTCTTTGTGATCTCTAATCCACTCGGCTAAATCCTGCTATATAATACTCCCCAAAATTA